>JACPRR010000037.1 GCA_016189825.1 Chloroflexota bacterium | reverse complement strand
GTCGTAGACCACCGGGACCGGCGACACGCAGCGCAAGCAGCGGTCCTGCGGTTTCGTTCCCACGGCATCCCACACCGCATCGACCATGCCCCGGCAGGTTGTTCCTATTACATACACCTTATCCCGGGCGATCTGTTTTTCGCTGACGAGAAGGTTTATCGTCCGCGAATCACAGGGCTTGGCCACGATTGCGGTGGCCTTGTCCTTCCGGTTCAGCAGGTACTTGGCCAGATTATGCACACAGGTCTGGTCGTACATGAGACGGTCGACTGAGTCCGCTCCATAGACAAAAAGTGGACGCGCAGTCTTGCCGTCCGTAGCCCTCTCGTAACCTATGACACAGCCTACTGTGCCGGCTTGCAGCAGCTCGGTCGCCTTAGCCCTGATCCTGGCCTCCATCTCCTGCATCTGCATTAGTGCGCCTCCACCTCCGCGGGAGAAGTCTCCGCTCTCGGTCCACCCAGCGCCACTCTGGGCCCGATCCTCCTTACTTGCTCAGTGAACGACGTAACGACCTCCGTGAAGCGTTTCCCTTCGGAGGCTGACACCCACTCCAGGCGGAAGCGCTCCTTATCGATGCCCAGGTAGTCGAGGAACGGACGGAGCAATGCGAAACGCCGCCGCAGGTGATAGTTCCCTTCGGCATAGTGGCAGTCTCCGGGGTGGCAGCCGGCGATGAGCACGCCGTCAGCCCCCATCTGGAACGCTTTCGCTACAAACAAGGGATCGATTCTTCCAGAGCAGGGGACCCGGATAATGCGGATATTGGTTGGATAGCTCATGCGGCTCGTGCCCGCCATGTCGGCGCCTGCGTAAGAACACCAGTTACACAGGAACCCGACGATCTTCGGCTCAAACTCTACTGCCACAGGGAAGTCACCTCGGCGAGAAGCTGCTGGTTCGTGAAGCCCCGCAGGTCAATCGCCTTGCCCCGGCAGGCCGCGGCGCACAGCCCGCAGCCTTTGCACAGGCTCTCGTTGACATTCGCCAGGACCTTGCCATCGCGCATGGTCTGTGAGCCTATCGCCTTGAAAGGACAGACCTGCGCGCACAGCATGCATCCCGTGCACTTCATCAAATCGACTGTTGCAGTCATCGGATCAGTCGTTATGTACTCCTGACTGAAAAGCGCCGCAACCTTGGCCGCCGCCGCGCTCCCTTGCGCCACCGTCTCCGGTATGTCCTTGGGCCCGATGCAGACCCCGGCCAGGAACACCCCGTCGGTCTGCGTCTCCACCGGCCTCAGCTTGGGATGGGCCTCGACCAGGAACCTGTCGGTGTCATAGCTTATGCTCAGCCGCTGCGCGAGGTCCACCACGCCAGTGCTGGGCTCGATCCCGGTAGCAAGGACCACCAGGTCGGCGTCGATTTCTACCGGCCTGCCGATCAGGGAGTCCTCTCCCAGCACCTTCAGCTTCCTCCCCTCCTGGTAAATCTTCGATACCCTCCCGCGCAAGTAGATAGCGCCGTACTCCTCCTGGGCCCGCCGCACGAACTCTTCGTATCCTTTGCCACCGGCCCTTATATCGATATAGAAGACGAAGCTCTGCACCTCCGGATCGTGTTCTTTCAGCATGATCGCGTGCTTTGCGATGTACATGCAGCAGACCTTGCTGCAGTACGCCCTGCCTTTCGCCTCGTCACGCGAGCCGACGCAGCTCACAAAGACCACCGTCTTGGGATGGGCGCCGTCCGAGGGACGCCTGACTTCCCCGCCCGTTGGTCCTGAAGCCGACATCATCCGCTCGAGCTGCAGGCCTGTGATGACATCGGGGTATGCCCCGGCGCCGTATTCGCCGTACGCGCTGTGGTCGAAGGTCTTGAAACCTGTGGCCACGACGATGGCGCCGAACTTCTCCGTCAGTATCTTGTCCTTCTGCTCCCAGTCGATGGAGCCGGTGGGACATAGCTTTTCGCAGATTCTGCATTGGGGCGGTTTCTTGCCTTCCGCTCCCGAGGCGGTGAACGCCAGGTACTTCATGTAGCGGCAGCTCTCTAAGTCGATCACGGGCTTGGGCGGCACCGCCTGCGGGAAGGGGATGTATATTGCTGTTCGCTCCCCAAGGCCAAGATCGAAGTCGGACTTCACCTTCTCGGGGCACTTCTGCCAGCATGTGCCGCACCCGGTACAACTTGCATGGTCCACTTTGCGCGCTTTCTGCCGTATTTCGACCTCGAAATTCCCCAGGAAGCCCTTCACGCTCACCACCTCAGCGTAGGTGAGCAAAGTCACCCTGGGATGGGAGGAAAGCTCCACCATTTTTGGAGACAGGATGCAGGCGGAACAGTCGAGCGTGGGGAAGGTCTTGTCCACCTGGGCCATTCTCCCCCCAATGGTAGCCTCTCTTTCTACCACTACTACCTCGTGCCCAGAGTTAGCGATATCGAGGGCCGCCTGGATGCCTGCGATGCCACCCCCTATGACAAGCGCGCGCTTGGTCAGGCCGATCTGCCGGGCATGCAACTGGGCGTCCCTGGACACCTTGGCCACAGCAAGCCGGACCAACTCGATGGCTTTCGCGGTTGCGCCCTCTTTGTCAAACGCGTGGACCCAGCTATCGTGCTCTCTGATATTGGCTATTTCGAGCATGTACGGGTTCAACCCGGCCTGCGCGACTGCCTTGCGGAACGTCTTCTCATGCATTCGGGGCGAACATGCGGAAACCACGACGCGGTCGAGCTTGTGCTCGCCTATCGCGTTCTTGATGGAACCTTGCCCGGGGTCACTGCAGGTGTACTTGTTGTCGGAGACGTAGACCACCTGGGGCATCCTCTTCGCCGCCTCGACAACCCTGGCGATGTCGACAACTCCAGCGATATTAGTGCCACAGTGGCAGACGAACACGCCTATCCTTGCCATGCTACGCCAACCCCTTGCTGGACAGCGCTGGCAGCGGGTCAACCATGTGCCGGTCCAGGTGTAGCTCATACGGAGAGAACCCCAGAGATAGTCCGAGCAACTGCGTGAAATAGACCACCGGCACCCGCACCTCACCTCCGTGCTTGCCGCCCATCCCCGCCTGGTGCATGTCCAGGTTGGCATGGCACTCCGGGCAGGCTACGGCGACGCAGTCGGCGCCCACTGCCGCCGCCGACAACAGGATGCGATGGGAGAGCCGGCGGACAATGTCGGGTCGCGCCAGGGGAAGTCCCGCGCCGCAACACTCCGTCTTGAAGGCCCACGGCATGGGTTCGGCGCCGATCGTCCTCATCAGGCGGTCCATCACCTGCGGGTTTTCCGCGTCATCTATCGCCACTGCCTTGGGACGGACCAGCAAACAGCCATAGAAACACGCGACCTTCAGCCCGGCCAGGCCCTTATTCGGAACAAGCGATGCAAGTCTGCTGTCGATCACTTCGAGAAGGTGCATCACAGGCACAATATTGCCGCTGACATCGCCCGCCAGTGTGCGGGTAGCCATGTCCGCGGTCTCATGCGCCGCAATCTTGAGCCGGGAGAAGCACATCGCGCAGGCAGTCACCAGCGGATACCCGGCCTCGCTCGCCGCGTGAAGGTCTTTTCCCGGGAGGGCCACGGCAAGAACGTCACTAGTGGCGTGGGCGCTTGATGCGCCGCAACAGGTCCAATCAGCAAGCTCTCTAAGCTCGATCCCCAGGGATTCACAGCATAGCCGGGCCGAGATGTCGTACTCCCGCGCCGAGGACTTGAGGGCGCAGCCAGGATAGTAGGAAAACGTGTTTTGGCCGCCACCGCGCTTCTCCGATGGCGCCCGCGCCTCCTGTTTCAACCACGTACCTCCCGGCCCACTCTCCGACGCGCTGCCTCGGCCTCATCGAACAGCCTGCGCACCTTCGCCACACCCCTCACCGCGGGCGGGAGGAGCGCCAGCCTGCCCTTCGCCACCAACTCCACCAGGATGCGAGCGTTTGCAGTCGGATGCCCGCTGCGCAGATTGTATAAAGCGCCCATTTCCAGTTCATATGCCCTGCCATGCCTCTTCACAACGTCCAGAAAGACCTCGTTGAACAGGGCAATGTTCTTCTCGGCGGCAGGATGCCCTTCCAGGATCGCCATGAGGCGCAGCGACTCCATAACCTTCGCGATATCAATCTCCTTCGGGCAGCGAGATGAGCAGGTCTGGCACTGAAGACACACCCATATAGAGTTGCAAGAAAGAACTTCGCGCCCCATGCCTAGTTGCAGGGCGCGCATCACCTGTCTCGGCCCCATGTCCATGTCGGGCGCCGCCGGGCATCCGGCGGTGCACTTGCCGCACTGGTAGCACCGCGCGGGGTTTTGCCCGCTGTGTTCTATTACGAATCGGCTGACGGGGCTACGAGATTCGGGGATGACGGGCGATGGCATGCCATACTCCTGGGGTCAGACAAATTGGCTGCGGCGATCAAGTTTCAACGCGAAATTATATCACCCGCCTATCCGAGCGGCAAAAAGGAGTCTCTTCCATTGACGGATTCCGGCCCAATCGGGTAACTTGACGGGTATGTTACAATACACTTAACCGCAATCGCTATCACAGCAGGGCTTCAAGAAGCTTCAGCGCGCAATGCTTTGCTCCAACGTAGTAGCACGTTCGATTCAGAGCCTTTCAGGGAAGACATAAGGAGGAGGACCATGACCGAAGTACCGCTCGATATGGCACGCGCCGGAGGTTGCCGATGAACGAAGGACTGCCAGACAAAGTACAGGTCAGGCCAATGAGCAAGGATCCATGGCGCAGTGCGCTGTGCAAGATGGCGGGGCTCATGGCGTTAGCCGTTCTGCTTGTATTTTCCGGCTGTGCCAGGTCAGTCACAACTACCACTACCCGCACCTCGGCTGCCGCAGCGAAACTGACAACGACATCGTCGCCAGCAGCTACGTCGACGACGACGGCTAAGCCAACGACCACTACAACCTCGACGCCGACCACACCCACGGGCCCCTACGGCCAATTGAAGATTGCGGTAACCAATTTTTCTCAAGAGTCGTTCGAGCCGCCCGTGGTCGACCTGGACGGTGCTGCGCTTACCCACCCCTTGTTCGATTCGATGTTCTGGATGGAAAAGGGAGAGGTGAAACCCGGCATAGTGGAAAAATGGCAGATGGCTGCGGATGCCCTTTCCTGGATCTACTCTATCCGCAAAGGGGTCAAGTTCCATAACGGCGATAATGTCACAGCCGCTGATGTGAAGTTTAGCATCGAGCAGTATCTGAGAAAGGAAGTGATTCAGCCAAACACGAGGCAGATGGTCGACCGGATAGACCTGCTTGATGACTACACGCTCCGGGTCTACACCAAAGGTAAACAGCCCTACCTCCCGTACATGGAGAGCCTGCCCACTCCCCAACAGGGGGCGGTGATGCCGAAGGGATACATTGAAGGCAAGGGTTGGGAGGTTGCGAGGGTGAGCCCGGTGGGCAGCGGCCCGTGGAAATTCGTCCGCCATAACAAGGGAGACAGCGTCGAATACGAGGCCCAGAGCTCCCACTGGCGCCAGACGCCCTCCTTCAAGAACCTGACGGTGATACTGATGCCGGAGGAAACCACGAGGCTTGCGGCAATAAGGACCAGCGAACTGGATATTGGTGAAACGACAGTGGACAATGTTCCAACGCTCGAAGCAGCGGGCGTGAGGACGATCACCACAGACTTCACCGGCATCGTGCACCAGCTATTCGGCGCGTACGACCCCCGGGCCAAGGGCACGGCGATCGCCGACGTCAGGGTGCGCAAGGCGCTAGCCCTATCGATAGACCGTGACGCTATCAGGAAGGACTTCTTCAAGGGCAAGGGCGGCTCTCCCATGCCAGAGCAGATGACGCAGGGCACGCCAGAGATCGACCCTGAGTACTGGGAGAAGTACTATGCCAGCTTCTACAAGTATGATCCGGCGGCGGCAAAGAAGCTGCTAGCTGATGCAGGTTATGCCAACGGTTTCCCTATCAAGCTGTATGCGTTCCAGCTCAGCGGCGGCGCTTTCTTGCCCAAGATCAGCGAGATTACCGCCGACTACTGGCAGAAGATAGGCGTCCGGGCTCAGGTAGTTAACATAGAGTGGACGGTGATCGCACCGTGGCGCGTGCCGCTTTCCGCACAGCTGCTGGGGCAAGTATTTGCTTTGCGCATGTTAAGCGGCAGAATGGCCCCGGGCGGGCTTGAGGCTGCCTACGCCAGTTGGGGATCAACGCAGTTGCTCAGCAAAGCGTTTCCGGAAGTGGACAAGATGATCACGGATATCTACAACGAAACAGACCCGGCGAAACGGAAGCAGATGATAGCCGACACAATCAAGTTCACCGACGATCTTTTCGTGGCTATCCCGGTCGCCCAGGCTCCGCTGTTGCTTGGGCTGGGGCCGAAAGTAGACGCTGGCGGCTGGGTGCTGCCGCTGTCCACCTCAGCCTACAGCACGTATGCGGCAGCGGTTAAGCACCGCTGATCCCGCGATGGGGGAGAGCCAGCACCATCAATAGTCCTAGGCCCTCTTCCCTCAAGGGAGAGATTTGAGAGAGGGTGGAATCCGGGCGTGACGCCGTACAGAGGGCAACTTAGCTTATTACCGCGGATGGCGCCAGCGACCACCGCTGGCTTGCTGATGTCGTGAACGATAACGAGGTCCGATTCGAAGATCAAACGCTGCGCGATGGCCCCCAGAGCCTGTGGGCGACGCGGACATCCGCGGCAATGATGCTTGCCATTGCCCCGGTGATCGCCGAGGCCGGGTACGAGTGCGTGCACATGGGCGGGGGAGGACAAATCAGCTCCAGCATGTACTATTTCCGTGAAAACCGGTTCGACATAGTGCGTCTCCTCGCCAGGGCCATGCCGCACACTCCTTTGGCCTTCGGAACGCAGCACAAGGCCCTCGGCCAGTTCGAGGTTGTACCCGAGTCAGTGCGCGAACTGTGGATGAAGACCTGGGCCGAGGCTGGCGCTAGTTGGACCGGATTGAATGAGTTCTTGGGCAACTACGCAGAAATGAGCCCGATAGCGAGGCTATCCAGGAAGCTGGGGCTCAAGATCAACGTCCCCATGGTATATGCGATCACTCCCATACACACCGATAGGTGGTATACACGAAAGGCGGCCGAGATAGCCCAGGCACTCAAGCCGGATATCATCTGGATAAAGGACTCCATGGGGCTGCTTACCCCGGAGCGCACCAGGACGCTGGTGCCAGCGATTCTCAAGGGCATCGGCAAGATACCTCTGGGATTCCACTCCCACTGCAACACCGGGCTCGCACCCTTGTGCTACCTGGAGGCCGTTCGCCTGGGGGCCAGGGTAGTACACACCTGCGTCCCGCCACTGGCCAACGGACCTTCTCTTGCCTCTGCGTTGAACTTGGAGCGGAACCTCAGCCTGCTGGGCTACAAGCCTATGGTGAACAGGAAGGCGCTGGAGGCCGAGTCCGCCCATTTCGCTTACGTGGCCAAGAGAGAGGGCAAACCCATCGGAGTCCCCGTGGAATACGACGTTTCGCAGGCCACGCGCGGCATGGCGGGGGGAGTGATCTCGAACCTTAAGTCGTTTCTGGCGCAGAGGGGCATGGAAGACCGCTGGGATGAGGTGATAGACGACATACAGCTCATGGGCAAGGAGTTGGGCTATCCGCCCAATGTGACTCCGTACTCGCAGATAATGAATGTGCAGGCGGTGCTCAACGTCAGTGTCGGGGAGCGCTACAAGGTGGCGCCGGACGAGACCATCAGGTACATATTGGGCCATTACGGCAAGCCGCCGGCGCCGGTAGACCAGAACGTGCTGGACAAGGTCTCCAGCCTGCCCCAGGCCAGGCGTTACCTGAACTGGGTGCAGCCGCAGCCGTCCACAGAAGACCTGCGCAAACAGGTGGGGCTGCCAGGCATCTCCGGTGAAGAGCTGCTGCTGCGTATCCTGTACCCGAAACATCACGTTGATGCCATGCTGGACGCAGGGCCGATCAAGACCGCCTACCCTCGCGGGGACAGGCCATTGATGGCCCTGATCACCGAGCTGACGAAGAAGAAAGACACGAGCTACGTTCACATCCAGAAGCAGGGCGCCTCGCTAGCTCTGCGCAGGTACCGCTCTTGCAATTGAACCGTACGATGACCTAAAGCCCCTATAGTTGATCGGGGATCTCCCACAACGTCAACTGAGCTCGTGCCGACGCCGTCTGCAATTGCTAATACAAACGAACTAAGTGATGTTGCATCCCTATGGGTGGCATCCTTCACGGAAGGATCTCTGCCTGTGCGCCATGCCACAGATTATAGGCCGTTTGTATTAGTATTCGGCGTAGTGTGGCACCATATCTTTGTACTTCGCGACCAACTTGGTCCAATTGGCAGGGAACTCGACCTTCTTCGTCACGAAGGTATCAAATATGTGCCAGCAACCCATCGTCAGGCCTATGTATCCCGTATGTTTGCCGCTGACGACGACCTCTATCTGATCGTCGCCGGTTATCAACGGCATCATGTCGGTGGGGGAGAAAGGCAGGAATGGAATGAATTCCTCTTTCGTGATTCCTGGTATGGTGTGGTACCAGTGCTTGTCAGGGGTGCATCGAGTGTACTCCTTGATGAAGCCCTTGATATCTTTCTTGCTCCACCCTTCATCAGCAAGGAACTGCGCCAGCTTGGGAGGTATCAGCATACACAGTATGCCTCCCCTCGCCGGGGGAATATTGTAGATTGCAGTGTTGAGGATGCCTTTCGCATCGGGGGTGTACACCAGGACATCCACATAGGAGTTAGGATAAAACATCGTGATAGTGCTGTCTTCTTTCCCAAAACCCCGGGTAACATGCAAAGGTTCCCACGGACTCTCTTCTTCGTTTTCTCCGGTAACCATGCTGTATTTCATAGGATTGCCGTGAACACCCATGTCCTCAAGGCCCTGGCGTACGCCACCGATGTTTTTCGCAATCAAGGCCAATGAGCGCCCCAAGGCGGCGTTGGCTATGCGCCCCGGACTCAGGGCACCCTGACCGCCATACACATTAACGTCGTGGCGCACTGGCCCGTTCACGATCCAGAACGGCGACCACGAACCCATGCTGAACGCATAGAGGCCGAATCTTGACATCGGGTCGGCAAGGATCTGCACGCCCGCGATTATCAACGGCAGATGTGTCGGCAAGGCACCGGCCATGACAGCGTTGATGGCTATCTTCTCTACCGTTGCCTTTCCCAAGCGGGGTATCAGTTCGGCTACCTCATGGTCCGCAGGAAGGTCGGTCCCGGTCAACATGTCTGCCACGAGGGCATCGGTTGGGGGGATTATGGGCATGCCGTCGGTCCATCCGCTTTCGTAGAAGGACCGGTTGATCTCCTGTATGTCGCCGCGGGACACGATTCTCGGTGACTGGGGCAAGTTTGGCCGCGCCGGGCTCTTCTCCTCCTCAGTCAACGGACGCGTCAACTCCTTGACGATGTCGTCGATGACCTTTTCGGTGATTCCGGCCTCGATCTTCTCCTGCACGCTGCACTCCGAGGGGACTGTCTCAGACACGAACCGGAAACCCGGCATTCCCCTGGATCGCGCGGCCGATAGCACGTTATCCTCAAAACCTTCGGCGCACAACACGACCGCGGGCTTGTTCGCCTTTTCTACGACCATCGCATCGTACACAAGGTACTTCGGGCAACCCCCTCAGTCGCCTATCGCTGCGACGACTGCGTCCACCCCTTTCGACCATTCCTGCAGGTCCTTCACCCACTCCTTGATCTCAGGGTCTGTTGGCCGCTCTGTCCCTGTGTTCCAGGCCCACTTGTAGGGCCGGAGTGCCTTGTGCCAGCTAGTCTTGATGGAGGGATATCTCTGCTTCAGCTTCCTTTCGACAATGGTAAGGATGGGCCGAGCGGTGTATTTGTGGTTGGCCAGGAGGCCTATGGTCTTTCCTTCCATCTGCCGAACGCCCGGAGTCAACCCCCGGAGTGGTTGAGGATCGACGTCGGCCCATGGACTAAGCACTTCGTAGTGTACCGCTGTTCTAGTAGTCATTCCGGTAACTCCTTTCCTCGTTCTCGTGTGGCTCAATGTAAGTTGCAGGTCCTGGCAAACCACGGTCACCGAATTGCTGCAGGATGACCGCGCCGGGATCGCTCATTTCCTGTGCTTCATCCTGTTCGCGTACTGGAGGATGTGGGCCGTCCTGCTGTTCAAGAAGCCCGCATCGTCTACCTCAGATCCCAGCCCGACCATCGCGGGAACCTGAGCAACCGTCAGAATGACATTGGTGTCGGCGGCCATCTTGATGATCTGGTCAATCGTAGCCTTCCTCTTGGCAGTGTTTATTTCCGTCCGGGCAACGTCCAGCAGCCTGTCAAGTTCTGGGAATGCCTTGCCCAGGAGGGCCTGGGATCCCTTTGTGCTGTGCAGGTAGGCGTTGAGGAAGTCTGGAGTGTTCGGACGCGTGGTAGCGCGGAAAGCCATTGCCTGGCCGATCATTCGGTCCGACTGCAGGACGTTGACGTAAGGCCGAATCGTCCCGTAGTCGGACACGGGGATGATCTCGGCGTTGACACCGATGGCCTTCCAGTACCCCTGGACCACTTCCGCCAGCTTCGGCAGAGAAACGGACCCGCCGACCGGGAAGGCAGTCAGTTTTATGCTGAATCCGCTCGCGTACCCAGCAGCCTGTAGAAGCTGCTTGGCCGCGCTGAGGTCATAGCGGTTGTACACCTTGGCCGCTTGATCCAGCCAATAGGCGATATCAACGTTTTCTTCGTGGATCTCGGACATCCACACAGGGGCCGAAGGAATGGCCTTGCCTGAAAACAGGGTCTTAATGATGTCGTTTCGGTTGATGGCTAGTGAGAGCGCCTGTCGCACCCTGGCGTCGCTGATGGGCATCCCAGCAGCTTTTGACTCGTAGGCGCCAAGCAGTTCGACCCCGATCGACACCGGGTTCATGCCAACCGATCGCAATCCCGCTGACTCAAGGCTGACAGCGCCCTCCACAGAGACGTCGGCCATATCGCCCGCTCCGGTCCTCAGCATAGCAATTCGGGTGGATTCTTCCGGAGCCAGAATTGTAGACAGACTCTTGAATGCAGGTACCTGACCCCAATAGTTGGCGTTCGCCTCGAACTGGATCATGTCCCCGGGCACGCGCCTGGCGAATCTCCACGGGCCGCTTCCCACTGGCTTGCCGACGAACGCATCATAGCCATTCCGCTCATAAGTGGCTTTGGGAATCACCAGACTGAAATTTGGGCAATAGAACGAGCTCAAAAACTGGAAGAAGGGTTCGCTGAACTTCGTGACGATACGTATGCTGTATGTGTCCAGCACATCTACACGTGCCAGCGTGTCTTTCATCACAGTAGTGAACCGGTCCCTGGTGCTGTCCTCGATGCTGAACTTGACATCGGTCGCGGTCAACTCACTGCCATCGTGGAACTTGATCCCCTTCCGAATGTAGTACGTCCATGTAAGACCGTCAGGAGACGCTTCCCACCGTTCGACGACACCGGGCGCGATCTTGGAGCCGTCCAGATTGAAAAGGGTGTCGAACATGGGGGACAGCAGGTCCTGCCTCCCGGCGCACGTCAGCGCGGTTGGATACAGCACCTCGCCCGCCATACTGCTCAGCACTACCCGTAACTCGCCAAAGGGCGCACCTGTAGCTGTTGAAGGTGTGGCGGTGGTCGCCGTGGGCTTGCTCGTGGTCGACGTAGTACCCGAGACCGCAGTGGACGCGGCACCCGAAGTCGTAGTCGCAAGTGTGGATGTGGGTGATACACTGGTTGTCGTCGAACTGACAGGAGTAGGGGTGGCCTTGCCGCAACCTGTCACGATCAGGACCAACGCCGCCAACGTCGCCGCGCCCAACCTGATTCCCGTCCCGAGTCCCATGTTATTCCCTCCCGTCCCTCTGCGCTCGATGGTACGAACCACACGGAGTGCGCTCGACGCATTCATTCAGGCACAGGCAAACGCGGCAACATCGCCGCCCTGGCATACGAGCATTGCCCTCAAGTCCATTGTACGGAAGAAGACCAGAACTTACGTTCCCGCCCGCCGGCAATCAATAGCTTTCGACCGGCAAGCGGGGAGATTACCTGGGACCAAATTAATTTACCGCCGGTGCCGTCCCAGACGTCCGCGTCACCCGTGATCTGCTGCCTCCCGCTTCTGGCTCGCCGTCGAGATGAATATTGGTCAAGGAGGAATTGCGCATACCCTAGCATATCTCATGACCAATGTCAATAGTTTGCGCTCTCAGCATTCCGCGAAACGTCATTCCGCCCCAAGAGCCGGAATCCAGAACCCCCGTTTCCCTCAGCCGCTGAATACCGGCCCCAGTTTACCCCGAGCGCCACACCTTCGAGCCCTTCGAGCCCTTCGAGAGCCTCAGGGGCCGTCCTTCGACAGGCTCAGGAACCATGGCGCCGAAGGGCCGGTATGACGTGGGGTAGCGCGGCTGGCGAAGCCAGCGAATTCGTATTCGCCCTTGCCTTTCGCGAGAGTCTCTTATGACATCCATGAACCGTCCGTCGTTGAGCTCCAACCGGCAGACATCC
>JACPRR010000034.1 GCA_016189825.1 Chloroflexota bacterium | reverse complement strand
GACACGAACTCGTCTTCGGGGAACGGTTCTTCGTCCATCACCGGTTGACCCGATCCCGCGATATCGGACAGGTCCTCCGGCAACCCAGAGTTTTGAGCGATGAGCGGACGGTTCGGCGTGGGCTCGAACTCGACCCAGCCGTAACCTGGGAAGTACACCTGCGGCCATGAGTGCGCATCGCGGTCCCTCACCAGGAAACTCCCATCCTTGGCCGCTTCACCAGGAGCATAGCCCCCGACCACCCGCGCCGGCACTCCTTCGGCCCTCAGCATGACAGCCATCGCTGATGAGAAGTAGTCGCAGTACCCCTTGCGAACGTTGAACAGAAAGTAGTCGACGCCATCCTGATTGTAGGGAGGCGGATCGATGTTGAGCTCGTACGGATAGATCTCACGAAGGTAGTTCTGCACCGCAACGGCCTTGTCGTAGGGAGTCGCCGCGCCTCTTACGGCCTCGCCGGCGAGGTCCCTGACCCGCTGGGGAAGGCTCGCCGGCAACTGGAGGTAGCGGTCGGCTACCCAGCCCGGATAGCTGCTGACCGCCGCTTGCAGTTCAGCCGGGCTGGCCGCCGAGAAGGAGGCGGTTACCTTGTAAGGGTCAACCGGAGAGCCTTCCCTGACCTCCACGGAAACGAGGTCCGGCGGGTTCGGCGCGTCTCGTTGCAGCAGCACTTCCGGCACGTTGCGCTGGTATGTCAACCCAACTACTTTCACATCAGCGGGAAGCAGCTTCTGAATCTCCTCTTTCGTCGGGTTACCCGCCTGGCCGGGCCTGGACCTCCAGGCAGCCTGCAGTTTCGCCGCGATGGACCGCATTGTTTGGGGCAACCTCGAGTTCGGCAATGAGTCCCTGAGATTCACCACATAGACCGGAGGGGCATATACTTCCACATTGCTCGGGCGGTCGACGTCAACCAGATCCCCGGCGACAAACCGGGTCTTTGAGGGATACAGCGGCTTGACCGTGACCGCAATCGCCAGCTTCGAGGCGTAGACTTCTGCCTCCGTGCTAACCGTTGCGGAGTTCGTGTCCGGGGTTTCGGACCGGTTGGACCTCCACCCGCCCCCGGAGTACGTGTCATAGGTGTGCGCCCTGAGGTACACCGGGAAGGGGGACTGCACCACAAGCGAAGGCGTGTCAGAAAGCTTGACAGCGCCGCCCAGGGGCATCAGGCTATCGAAGACCCGATACGCCATGGGAACGCGCGACGAGAGTCCGGCGAAAAGCCGATCGAAGTCCCCAGTGTAATGCTCGATCGGCGCATGCATGAAACGATACACCGGGTCAAAGGACTTCACCTCTTTCCCCAGCGGAAGGAGGAAAGCCGATCCGGTGACAGCCACTGTAAGCACCACCCCGCCCCTCCACAGGGCGCCGCCGGCGCGCCCACCCGGGCTCTTCCCTGCTCGCGACCATTCGGCCCGGTTTTCGAGCGTCTGCATCCGCGCCCTGAGCAACAGCACCGCCAGCATGAAGAGGAAGAACTCGATCCAGCCCTCGGACAGGAGGGCGCTCATGTTGATGATAAGCGCAGCGCCGGTAACAAGCACCGCACCCCAGTAGTTACGGTGCCTCAGGACCAGCCAGGCACAGAAGTAGGCGACAAGCCAGGAAAAGGACACCAGGAGAAAGGCGAATGGCAGCCGGTCCGCATTGATGCCTCCCCCGGCCACCGCCCTCCACCACACTCCAATGCGGGCGAGCGTCTCGCGGATTTCCTGGACGCTGCTATCTCCCTGGACAAGTGTAGAGCACATCCATACGACGGTCGCGGCCCCGATCACCAGTCCCGGCAGGTGGAGGAATATCGCGCGGCGGCGTATGCGGCACAACACCATGCCGGTGAGGAAGCCGAGCGCCATGACAAGGAGCAGGGAAGGCGTTTCGACCCAGTCCGCCTGTTGCAAGGACCAGGCAACGATAAGGAGACATCCGAGCACAAAGAAGGCCACCGAGCCTTCGCCAGCAGCGAAACCCCTGAGCTGGCGTAACCAGTTCGTCCCCGGGGAGAACGGCAGGCTCTTCATAGCAACGCGCTGCCGTTGGCAAGCCATTCCCGGCCCCCCGACACGCTGCCCCTTGTGGCCAGCGCCTCCGAAAGGTGCTCGCCTCGTTTCACCACGCAGGACGCGACCCGCTGCTGCGCAAGCTCAGCATAGAACGGAACGGCGTTGTCCCGCCCGCCAAACCCGGCAGGATCTATCGATACCACGCACGCCGATGCGTGCCGCCTGAGGAGATCGCCCAGCAAGGCGACCCATTTCCTCTCCAGCGAGGGAGAGATGACGATGAGGGAGTCGTAGCGGCCGATTGCCCGCTCCTCATCGATCAAGACCCGGTCCAGCGGCGTTTCCCCTTCCGGTTTCACCAGCGCCAGGGCATCGAGGATCCTCTCCAGTTGCATGCTGCTCCGGTATGCCGGCAAGAAACAGCGGCTGTCCCCATGACATATCAGTCCTACCGGCAGGTCGAGCGTCAGGAAGCGGCGCGCTATCGAGGCTGCGGCAGAAGACGCCGTTTCGTCAGTTGTCTCCGTTCCCTGGCCCGCCTGGACCTTCCGTTCCATGTCGACGATGATCCATACTCGCGATGAACGGGCCGCCTCGAACTCCTTGACCATCAGCTTCCCGTGATGCGCAGTTGACGGCCAATGTACCCGGTTAAGCGCGTCACCATGAACATAGTCCCGCACTGAGAAAGCCTGGAGCGCCGACTGGTAAGAGATGTTGCGCGAGTTCCTCTCGCCGGGCAGCTCGACAGCGGGCATATGGAACCTCGGCAGGTCCACCATGGCCGGATAGACGATGACCTTGTGCTGTTCCCCGAAAGACCTCGCGAAGCGGAAGAACCCCAGGGGGTCCCTTGAGATCAGCTTCACCGGCCCAACGTGGAAAACGCCGCGCCGGGAACAGAGCGTCCTCACCGTCAATGTTGCGCCCGAAGGCGCCGCTGGCCCCCGGCGCCCCGGCCTCCCCTTGATATCCACCACGCCGCCAAGGGCATGGCCGGGCAGGTCAGAAGGCTCTTCTATTTCCACGCTCCACCCGGGCAGCTTGCCATTGTTGCGCACCGCTATGTGCTCTTCGAAATACTCGCCGCTTTGGGTGCGACCCTTGGGCCTTTCCACAGTCGCCGACAACCCGCGCTGGTTCGTCCAGGCGATGACGAAGCCGGTGACAAGCGCCAGGGCGAGGGCGTACGACATGCGGAAAAGGAGGCCGAAGCCGGTGGCCAGGGCAATAACCACGACCAAAGCCAGGACCGCAACAGGGGTAATCGTGCGGAGAGTCATGACCGGTTAGCCTCGTTCGCCGGAGACCGCCGCCGCGGTCCCCGCAGCCAGGTACGACGAGGATGTCCCTGAAGTCCCCTGGTGGGAGCGGCCACTACTTCACCTTGACGCCCAGCCCGCGCAACGCTCCAGGCACGGGTATGGTCTCAAGAATCTGGGCCACGATCTGCCTGCGGTCGACGCCGCGCATCCGGGCCGCGTGCGAGACTATCAGCCTGTGCCCGATGAGGCCCTCGGCAAGCTCTTTCACGTCATCCGGTATTACATAGTCCCTGTCGTGAAGCAGAGCAAGCGCCTGGCAGGCCCGGAAAAGGTTGAGCGTTGCCCGCGGCGAGGCGCCGAGCGCCACGTCGGGGTGGTTGCGGGTCGCCTGGAGCACTGACACCACGTAGGCCCGCACCTTCTCATCAACAAAGATTTCTT
>JACPRR010000036.1 GCA_016189825.1 Chloroflexota bacterium | reverse complement strand
TCTCGACAAAGAGGTAGGGCGGAAGCTGCTCAATCCGCTTCGCTAGTCTCACTCTTCACAGTCCTCCGTCGTTCAACCATGCGCCCTTGAAAACCAACTCTGGGGAACCGGTCAGCGCTACTTCGCCGGAGCCGTCCCACTCTACTTTCAGCTTTCCGCCCGGCAGCGCCACTTCGACGCTGCTTCCCACAAAGCCATGCAGCCTCGCGGTCACCGCGATCGCACAGGCGCCGCTGCCGCAGGCCAGGGTTTCGCCGGCGCCGCGCTCCCACACCCTGGCCTCGATTCTCCCTGAATCGACGATCCTTGCCACCTCGAAATTGACTCTTTGGGGGAAAATGGGATGGTGCTCCACGATCGGGCCAAGCCGGTTCAGGGGGAAATCATCGACTGGCTTGCCGGTAAAGCACACAGCGTGCGGGTTCCCCATGGAGACCATGTTCAGAAGAAGTTTGCGATTGCCGGCAAAAAGCGTGTAGTCGAGGACCGGCTTCGCTGCTCCGTTCATGCCTGGCTCGCCCTGTACCAGGGCCGGAACTTGCTCGGGTCGGAACCTCGGATGTCCGAATACAACCCGGACCTGCTGGACTTTCCCACCCTGCCTGACCAGGTTGATGTTCTTGATCCCGGCCTTGGTTTCGACTTTCACCTCGCTGGCATCCGGCGCAACAATCCCGGCCTCGCAGGCGTACTTGCCCAGGCAGATCAACCCGTTACCGCAGATCTCCGCCTCGGAGCCATCCGAGTTTATCACCCGGACCCTGAAATCGGCCTTGTTCGATGGGAGCACGATCAGAACGCCGTCGGCGCCGACTCCGAAACGCCGGTCGCAGATGACCTTACTCAGCTTGCCCCAGACCCGGCGGGACTCATCCTCCCGCACAATGACAAAATCGTTCCCCGACGAATGCATTTTAACGAAGTCCATTATTCTCTCCCAAGTATTCTTGCACCAGCGCGACCGCCTTCTCCACGGCATTCTCATCGGACATCAGCCAGTGAATCCTGGCATCGTCCATGCCGAACCACGCGTACTGGCGGCGCGCCAGGTGGTGCGTCCGAAACTTCATCTTCTCAGTCGCTGATTCGAGGTCGATCTCCCCAGCTAGATAAGAAGAGATTTCCTTATATCCTATCCCAGTCATTGGAGCAAGGTCAAAGCAATATCCCATGGCATGAAGACACCGCACCTCATCGACCAAACCACGGCATAGCATCGAATCGACGCGTTGGTCGATCTTGCTGTACAGGTCTGGCCTGGGCATAGTGAGCCCAATAATGAGGGTGTCGAAGAATGGCCGATTCTTCTGGCGGAGGCTAGAAAAGGGGACCCCGGTGCTGCGAGTCACCTCCAGCGCCCGGACCACGCGGCGCACGTTCCTGGGGTCTATCGTCCCGGCGGCCACCGGATCCTCCTGCACCAGCCGGCGATGCAGGGCCATATGTCCCCCCTTGGCCGCCTCCGCTTCCAGTGCTCTTCTGAGGTCAGTGTTCGGTGCAACCGGCGGTACCGTCCATCCTTCGAGGATGGCCCACACGTACTGGCCGGTACCCCCGACCAGGAATGGGACCTTGCCGCGGCCAGCAATGCTGGAGATAGCCTCCAGGGCCTTCTGGCGGTAGATCGCGAGGCTGAACGCTTCGTCCGGATCGACAACATCGAGAAGGTGATGCAGCACTGCGGCGCGCTCGGCTGCGTCTGGCTTCGCGGTGCCGATGTCCATGTGCCGGTAGACCTGCCGGCTATCGGCATTCACGATCTCCCCATCCAACACACGGGCGAGTTCTATTGCGAGCCGGGTCTTGCCGGCCGCTGTAGGCCCAACAATTGCCACCAGCCGCATTACTGCTTCTTGGCCGCGGCGCTCTGTTCGACGATCGACACGAATTCCTGGGCCTTCAGGCTGGCGCCGCCGACGAGGGCGCCGTCAATGTCGGGCTTCTTCATCAGGTCCATGATGTTCGCGGCGGTGACGCTCCCCCCGTAGAGCACCCGCAGCCCCTGTGCAACTTCCTTGCCCATCGCCGCGGCCACCTTCATCCGGATGAACGATATCGTGCCCTGCGCCTGCTCGCTGGTCGCCGCCTTCCCGGTGCCGATGGCCCAAACCGGCTCGTAGGCGATGACCAGGTCAGGCGTTGGCACAACGGCGTCCAATCCCTGCGACACCTGGTCCCCCACAACGGCCTCGGTCCGGCCCGATTCGTTCTCCTCAAGACGCTCACCGACGCACATGATGGGCATCAACCCGGCTTTGAGTGCTGCCTTCACCTTCCGGTTAACGATCTCGTTGCCTTCGTGAAAATACTGTCGCCGCTCGGAGTGGCCGATAATGACATAGTGGCAGAGACCCCTGAGCATCGCCGGGGAGACCTCCCCGGTAAAGGCCCCTTTCTGCTCAAAGTATGTGTTCTGGGCTCCCATCCTGACTGACGTCCCCTGGACGACGTCCCGGACGGCCGCAAGCGAGACGAACGGAGGACATATCACCTTCTCGACGCCTTTCACTGCGTCCAGCCGGCTTCGCATGTCGTTGACCAGAGCGACAGCCTCTTCCAGCGTAGTATTCATCTTCCAGTTCCCGGCAATCAGTGGTATTCGCATCTCTTCCTTTCAGCTACCGCTGCTACGCGCCGTACTTGATCAACTTGAGCCCGTGCGCCATCGCCAGGGCCATCGCTTCGTGCGCGGCCATCATTCCGAGGTCGCCCTTGATGAACGCACGCTCGGAGAACTTTTCGGCGTCGCTCCCCCGACACCACTTCGAGTACAGCAGGAAGGGCACCGGATGCCAGCTATGTCCCTTCATCACTGCGGGCGTTGAGTGGTCCCCGGTGACGACGAGGACATCCGGGGCAAGGTCGATGACGTCCGCTATTGCTGCGTCGATTTCCTCGATTACCTTGACCTTGAGCGCGAAATCGCCGTCCTCGCCTGCCATGTCTGTCTTCTTCACATGGACGAAGAAGAAATCATGATCGGGGAGCTTCTCCCGCAAGGTGCGGAACTCTTCCTCAATAGTCCTGCCGGTAGCAAGCAACTTCATGCCCACCAGTCGCGCCAACCCGCGGTACATGGGGTATACCGCGATCGCCGCCGGGTCGAGCTGGTAAATACTCTGCATCGAGGGATGGTGGGGCCGGTGAGAGAACCCGCGGAGCAGGAACATGTTGGCAGGGTGATGTGCTCTGAGCAGCCTGGCTCCTTGTTCAATGAAACGGTTCAATGTTGCAGCCGCTTCCTCCGCCGCAGGCGCCAGCGCTTTTGCAGGGAGAGGCGCCATCCCCAGCCGCTGCGGGTCGGTGTCGGAAACCTGGTCTGAAAGTCCTTCTCCCCGCAACACAAGGGCGAAGCGATAGTCCTGCACGGGGAGAACGAATGCCTCCACGCCGCTGCCTAGTTGCACGGCGCTCAGAATCTTGCACAGCTCGATGCACTTCTCCGTCGTTATGCGCCCCGCCCGGCGGTCGGTTATGAACCCCGCGGAATCGAGCGTGCAAAAATTGCCCCTGGCCGCGACATCACCCTCTCGGAGGTCAAAGTCCACCCCTACTGCCTCTAGAGCTCCCCTGCCGATGAGGAACTTGAGTGGGTCATAGCCAAGGAGGGCGAGAATTCCGGGCGCGCTCCCGGTGGGTATCCCCACGCCCACCGGGAGGGTCAGTCC
>JACPRR010000032.1 GCA_016189825.1 Chloroflexota bacterium | reverse complement strand
GCGCTACCCCACGTCATACCGGCCCTTCGGCGCCACGGTCCCTGAGGCGCTCGAAGGGCGTGGCGCTCAGGATAAACTGCAGCCGGTATCCAGTCAATCATGATTCACCCCGGGGTTCTGGATTCCGGCTCGGGGGCCGGAATGACGTTTCGCGGGAGGCTGTCATAGATGGCCTACCTGAAATCCTGGACCCGGTCCAGTTTGGCGCTCCAGGGGCAGAAGAACCTGACGGTGTCGACCCAATAGTCCAGGTTGGTTTCGACGTGGGATGGCTTTCCGTCGCAGAGCTCGATTGTGGCCTCGGCCATGCCAACCTCCTCCGAGTCGATGTGCCAGCTCCAGGGCTGATTATGGGGAACCGGGCCCCTGATCACGCGCCCGCTCGGTATTGTGGCGAGGCTCTCGCCCCGTTGCACCGCGAAAACCTGCTCTATGGTCTCTTTGTTGGTGATGAAAACGCTGTACTTTTCGTCGACCACCTGGAATGTAGCCAGTATGCCTCCCTTGAGCGGCGCTTTCTTGTTCACTTCCAGGGTCAAGCGATAGTCCTCCTTGCTTATCTGCTTTGCTGCTTGCGGATACGGTTGTACCTCAAACGTGATTTCGTAGTCCTCGAAGCCGGCTTTGCCCTGCGCCGACCCGGGCTGGGTGAACACCTGGCGATGGCTCGAATCACGAAATGTGATGTCAACCAGGGTGCTCACCTCTCCTGCCCGGATACAGTTTACGCCGGTGGGACAGCGGCTGTCAGTTACCACCTCCACGAAGCGGATACTCAGTCGCTCTCCCTGGATGGATACCGCCTGTCCTGGCGCCAGACTGACCTTCTGTCCCAACGCGGCGCTGGTTTCTGTCGGCTGGCGCAAGCAGGATGCCACGAGCGAAACGGCTACGGCGGCGACAAGCGCGTACGACCACCTGCCGGGCCTGAGCCGTCCTGAGAAAGGGCGTATCCAGCGTTTCATATCCCATCCGTCACGGTCGATGCCACATTCCCGTCTAATACAAACGCCCTAGAATTTGTGGCATGGCGCACACGCAGGGACGCCTGTGCCACCCATAGGGATGCAGCATCAATGAATCGCATCCCATCCCCAGCGGAAGCGCGACCGCGAGCAGAACGGCTGCGACCCCTTACCGCCGGCCCATATGGGAACTCACGGCAGGGCCAGCCGCAAAATCCTGTCGTCACCCTGGCGCGGGCTTCCCCTGCCGTCGCGATTGTTGGTGAGGATGTACAGGCTGCCGTCCGGTCCCTGCGCCACATCTCGCAGCCGCCCGAAGCGGCCGGCGAAGTACTTCTCGAAGGCGAGTGTCCGGGAAGGGTCGGCCCGGTCCGGGAGCAGACGGTACAGCGTTTCTCCCCTGAGCCCGACGAAAAGCAGCGAACCATCCCACCGCCCTCCCGAGACGAAGGTCGCGCCGCTGGGCGCCCACGTTTCGGCCCGCCCGCTATGTTTGACAGGAACGACCATTCCCTCCCGCGACTGGTCTCCCTGTATCAGCGGCCAGCCATAGTTCCTGCCTCTTTCGACATAGTTCACCTCGTCGTTCCCCACACCGAAAGCGCCTCCACTCGGGCCGTGCTCGGTGGCATAAAGGCGGCCGGTCCCGGCCTGCCAGGCCAGTCCCTGCGGATTCCGGTGACCGTAAGAATACACCGCAGAGCCCGGAAAGGGATTGTCCTCCGGTATGCTCCCATCAGGATTGAGACGCATGATCTTTCCGGTCAGCGAGGCAAGCTCCTGCGCCGACGGGGGATTCCCGGCGTCGCCCATCGTCCAGTACAGCTTGCCATCGGGCCCGAACTTGACCCTGCCGCCGTCATGGATGCTGTTGGCCGGCACGTTGTCGAGCAGCACCCTGTCGACCGCGCCTCTGCCGGTTACCGGGTCCTCGCGCAGCCTCAGCAGACGCTCCCGCAGTTGGCCGCCGGCAGCGCGATACGTGTGCGCCACGTACACATAGCGGTTCTCGGCAAAGGCCGGGTCGAGCGCCAGTCCCATTAGCCCTCCCTCCCCCACCGCGGCGACCTCCAGGAGCATCCAGGGCTCGGCCTGCAACTGGCCGTTCTTGACGACGCGTATTCTGCCCGGTCTTTCGGTGACGAATATGCGGCCGTCGGGGGAGAAAGCCATTGCCCAAGGGATCTCAAGGCCTCCGACCAGGGTCTCGGTTGCCAGCTCCGGCGCGGCGGTGGCCGTGGGAAGGAGGGATGGAAGGATGGAAGGAGAGCGGGAAGGGGAGATGGATGGAGCTGGGGTTGGGGCTGTAGTTGCAGTTGCCGAAGGAGAAGGAGAAGAAGAAGGTGGCCGAGAGGCAAAGGGAGAGGAACTGGTGGAGGGGGCAGTGGAAACCGGGGGCGAAGCCGCCGGCCCGGCGCATGCCGCCACGGAAAGCAGGGCCAGTATGCACAGTAGACATATGGCTTTGGGCTTCATGGATATCCGCTCCTGGTTGACGCTCCTTCTTTTAGTGTACCAGCACCGCCCCGGAACTACCCATGTCTGGTGGCGCGGGCGTCCCTGCCTGCGCGCTAGCCCGGGCAATGATTTCGACTTTGTGCGCAACAGGGCGTTGCTCCTGGGCGCGGCATGCCGCGCCCCTACGCGGCGTATGAGAGTTGGGCGGCGCAGGGCTCGGCCATTGCGCAGGTGAGCAAGCTCAATCTTCGCCCGGAAGCCTCGACGTCCTCGGCTCGTAAGGCAAAGAGAAGAAGAAGGTGCTTCCTTTTCCGGGCTCACTGGTAAACCAGACGCGCCCGCCGTGTGCGCTGACAATGGCTTTCACGATGTACAGGCCAAGGCCAAGGCCTTTGACAGTGCGATTTGCCTCACTGTCCGCCCGGTAAAAGCGCTCGAAGAGCTTCTCAGCGGCTGGTGGGGGGATGCCGCTGCCCTCGTCCCTGACTGAGACCACCACTTCTTTTTCGTTGACATCGCCCGATACGATGATAGCGCCTCCATTCGGGGAATACTTGGCAGCATTTTCCAGGTAGTTCCGGAAGACGTGCTCGATGTATCCCTGGTCACCCTCGACAGGGGGGAATTCCTTCGGGAACTCGCAATGGAAGGAGAGACCGGGATTCCTCGAAGAGACCTCCGCGCACACGGTTTCAGCTATCTTCGGAAGCAGGATCAGGTCCTTGACCAGCCTGATAGCGTCCCCTTCTATGCGCGCCGTCTGCAGCAGCTTGGTAATCAGGTTATCAAGCTCATCTGAGCGGCGGTCCACTTCGTCCAGGAATTCCTTCGTCGTTGCACTGTCGAATCTGGCATCCGGACGCAACAGAGACGTCACGCATGCCTTGACGGAAGAAAGCGGGGTCCGCAACTGGTGCGACACAGAGGAGAGGAAGTCGGTTTTCATCTTCTCGGCAGCGAGGGTGGCGCTCGTTTTCTCGGCTTCCCGCGCTTTGGCCGCCGCTTCCGCGTTGGCCTGTTTCAGGCTCCTTCTCATCCTGTCCATCGCCCTGGCGACCATCCCTACCTCATCGCCGCCGAGGTCGGCCAGCGGGGCGTCGAGGTCACCGCCTGCCATTGCATTGGAAGCCTTCACCAATCGGCCCAGACGCGAAACGATGTGCCTGGACAGCAATGTGACCACCACCAGTGAGAGTAGTAGGATGGCAAGAGCGACAGCGACTAGCTGGTCGCGCGCACTCGCCACGGGAGCGTAGACCTCCGCGGCCGATTGACGGACCACAACCGCCCACGGCGCCTCGATCACCTTCGTCACGGCGATGACCTCTTGGCCGATGATCGAGCCGTTCTCGCCGAAGTTAGGGTATTCGCTAAAGCCCTGGTGTTCAATGCCGGACATGAGGTCGGCCAGCCTCTGTTCGTCTCCGGATGCTCTGGTCGAGACCGATGGGTCAAGCGGGCCTATTCGAGCCATGACCTTCCCGTCCGATCCCACCAGTTCCACGCGCCCGCTAGTCCCGAGCATCCAGGCATGGAGGTCGAAACCGGAGAGGATGGCCTTTCCTACCCCTATTCCTATGACGAACAGACCGGATTCCCGCGAGGGGGCCGAAACGAAGGCCACCGGCATTCCCTCGATAGCCGTCGACACGGCGTTAACGGCGGGCCCGTCCTTCACGGCCTGGGAGACAAGCCTCCTGATGAGGGGGTCGGCATCCAGCTCCGGCGCCGGCGTCGCCATCGAATGGACCACTCTGCCATCCGCATTGACATGAAACGCCTCCAGCACGCGGATCTCGTAACCCGGAGCATCGAGCAGGCGGTCCAGCAAAGGGATGTTCTTCCAGAGTTGTTCGGGCGCCGTGGCGTCGGCGGACGCCGCGAACTCGGCCACCTCGGCTTTTGCCTTCTTGAGCATGGCATCCTCGTAGGCGGCGATGACGTCAGATATCGCCAGCCTCTCGATCATTATCCATTCCCTGCCCTGGCGCATTGCCTGAGTTACGAAGTACGCCAGCACGCCGCCCGCGAGCACAAGAATACACAGTATCCCGAGCCCGATCTTGGCGGGCAGGTTCACCCGCCGGAGAAGCCGCACGTTTCTTGGTCGCATTGTAGCCTGTCAGTCCGCCTGTATCCCTTTGTCTATAACCATTCTACGCCTGCCGGGAGTCGAAGCAGCCCCCAGGACGGCCCCGGACCGACTCCGAAATCTCTTCCGGGCCAAGATGAAAGCGCAATATCGTCCAACGGGCGGTGTTGCCAGGTGCGCCCGGGCGGCAGGAGTACGGCAAAGTCATGCTGCGTTTGCGCCCCTGGGCCGGACTGGACCCGGCGTGGCCGCCCGCTGCACCGCTGCCAACAGATTGACATGATTTCCCTCGGAGGCCGCCGGCGTAATGTTTTCTTTATGGGTGCAGCCATACTGTAAGAGAAACTCCCGCAAACCGGGCTACTACTTTACGCTTTCTTTGCGCCCCGGACGTTACGCTGGTTTCGAGCAGGTGGGTCGACTAAGCCCCGACTGGTCAATTCGCTGGAAGCGACGAAAAAAATGAAATCTATACCGTTCGGCCTTCGGGCCCGTCCTGGCACCAAGGGGATATGTATGAACAAGGGGATATGTATGAAAAAGTTGCTTGTCACCGTCCTTAGCATAATATCTATGCTGGGTCTGAACATTCCCTTCGCCGTGCCGGTCTCGGCGGCGGGGCCATATACCATCGCCGCCTCGGCTAGCGGCGGCGGGACAATTAGTCCGAGTGGCGCTGTGGTTGTCGCGGAAAACGCCAGCCAGACCTTCACCATCACGCCGAACACTGGCAATATCGTGGCGAATGTCGTAGTTGACGGCGTTTCGGTAGGCTCGCCCAGGACCTACATCTTCACCAACGTAACCGCGGCACACACAATTACCGCTAAGTTTAACGCCGAGCCCCTGCCGCCACCGGCCCTCAACCCACTCAACCAGACCGTAGTCCCCGAACCTCCCAATCTAAGTAACTTCGTCAAGAGCAAGCCGGCTGCGGTCCGGCTCGGCAAGGCCCTGTTCTGGGACATGCAGGTCGGTAGCGACGGCGTCCAGGCCTGCGCTAGCTGCCACTTCAGT
Organism: Chloroflexota bacterium; assembly: GCA_016189825.1. GTDB lineage: Bacteria > Chloroflexota > Dehalococcoidia > JACPPY01 > JACPPY01 > JACPRR01. The sequence goes on along the minus strand of JACPRR010000032.1, from coordinate 2,728 downwards.
GCCGGGGCGGATAACCGGTTGAAGAATACGGTTAACCCCGGGGCTAACGGCACCTTCCAGGTAGTCGGCCCTGGAGGCACAGTTCAGCTTTCCCAGTTCCCGTTCCATCAGCGGGCGGCCCCGGCGGACGCGCAGCTTTCCGCGGTCGTTCGCAATTCTGATGATGTCGTCGGCTCCCAGGGTGTCCGTCTCAGCGAATTCCTGGATATCGTTATCGGTTCCGCAGTTGACCAGGTTACTCCGGTGGCCGACCCTGTGTTTAACGTTAGCGGCAACAACACGCGGCGGGTAACAGGCCGTAATACGCCGACCATCATTAACGCTATTTTTAACTTCACCAACTTCTGGGACGGTCGTGCCAACTTCATATTCAACGGCAGCAATCCGTTCGGCCCCGCTGACACAAACGCCGGCGTCTGGTTCAATGACCCGCAAGGGCTGGTGAAGCGGCCGGTGGCCATACAGTTTGCCAGCCTCGCCTCCCAGGCGACGGGTCCTGCGCTGGACGGCACCGAAATGTCCGCCCGCGGTCGTACCTTCCCGAAACTGGGCAAGAAGATGCTCAGCCTGACGCCACTGGGAAAGCAGCTTGTTCATCCTGGTGACAGCGTTCTCGGCATACTATCCAGAGCCACGCTGCAGCCGAATGGCAAATACTCCGGCAACGGACTCAACACAACTTATGCTCAGATGATAAGAGATGCCTTCCAGGACGAGCTCTGGAATGCCACCGCGCTGACACCCGACGGATTTACCCAGATGGCGGCGAACTTCTCGCTGTTCTGGGGCCTGTCCATCCAGCTCTATGTGGCGACCCAGGTCTCTGACCAGACGCCCTTCGACCGCTGGCTGGGTGGTGACGCCAACGCCCTGACTGACCAGCAGAAGGTGGGATTCACCACCTTCGACGGTATCGCTAAGTGTTCCGCCTGTCATGGCGGCATCGAGTTCACCAATGCTTCGGCAACCGGCGCCGAGTTTCTGAACAATAGTAGGCATGCCTTGATTGAACTGATGTTCGTGGCGGACGGCACCCAGGTTATCTACGATGAGGGCTTCAATAACACCGGGGTAACGCTCACGACTGGCGATGTTGGCCGGGGAGGCAATGCACCATTCACTAACCCGCTGACCAATGCCCCCTTCCCGCTTTCGTTCTCACGCCTTGCGGAACTTCAGGCGCAGAACAAGCTACCTTTTCAGTCCCCGATACTGGACCCGTTCATTCCACCGACTCAGCCAGTTAACGCCGATGGGGCTTTCAAAGTCCCCGGTCTACGCAACGTGGAGCTGACCGCACCGTACTTCCATAACGGCAGCGTCATGACTCTGGAAGACGTGATGGACTTCTATGTCCGTGGCGGGAACTTCCCACAAGCTAATGCGGCTGACCTCGATGCTGATATCGGGGCGGGACTCTCGCGTCTGCAAGGCAATGCTGCCATGAAGGCCGCGCTGGTGGACTTCATGAAATCACTCACTGACCCGCGAGTCAGAAATGAATCGGCGCCCTTCGACCATCCGGAACTGCTGGTTCCTACCGGCGGCAATCCCGATGTACTGCTCAGGATTCCTGCCCGGGACGCCAGTGGCGCAGCCGCGCCGGCCCCATCTCTGACGCTTAACCCGGTCGCCACTCCGAGCAATCAGGCGACCCAGACCATTTCCGGCACGGTGAGCGCCAATTTGACCCCGGTGGTCTCGGTTAACACGGCAGCCACGGTTGGCCCGGTCACAGTTACCGGCGCCGATTGGAGCGCCAATGTCTCTGGTCTCGTTCAAGGGGCCAATGTCATCACGGTTAACGTTGTTGATGGCGGTGTGCAGACGACTTTAACCGCAACGGCAACTCTTGACACGACTCCACCAGCCCTGGCTATGAGCGCCGTCACTACACCCACCAGACTCCCCAGCCAGACGATATCCGGCACAGCGGAAGCCGGGGTGGCGGTACGGGTTTCAGTGAACGGCGGCGCGGCGGTCTTGCCGACAGTGACTGGCGCCAACTGGAGCTTTAACGCCGTTCTCAATCAAGGGGTGAACACCATTGCGGTGACCGCCACTGACCAGGCCGGCAATACGGCTACCGTACCGACGGCAACGATATTGCTGGATACTACACCGCCGGCCCTCAGCCTCAACACGGTGACGACGCCGACTCAACTGATGAGCCAGACAATATCCGGCACGACCGAAGCTGGAGCCACCGTACGTGTTTCAGTAAACGGCGGCGCGGCGACCGCGGCGAATGTCACAGCGACCAACTGGAGTTTTAATGCCACCCTGGTCCCGGGCCAGAACACTATTGTGGCGACCGCCACTGATATTGCCGGCAATACGGCGACCTTACAGCCGGCAGCCATTCTAGTAAACGTGCAGTCCCCGGGCGTTTTCTCCATCGTTCTCCCGGCCGGGTGGAACTTGCTGTCCACTCCAATAAAGCTGAGCTCTGGCGCCCAGAGAATGGACCAGATTTTCAATGCTCAGCAGGCTGCCAACGTTGAAATCATGTATGGCTATGTTGGTGGTCAGTGGCGGCAACTCGGCGGGAGCGACGCGCTACTCCCCCTGGACGCGGTCTATGTGAAGGTGAACCCCGGTGTGACTGCGACGGCGAATCTTGTTCCGTCTTCCGACCCTTCTTCACCGCCCAGCCGCACCCTGCAGGCAGGGGCGAACCTGGTGGGCCCGGCGCCGGCGTTGCAGGCCGGCTCTTTCAGCGGCATGC
>JACPRR010000003.1 GCA_016189825.1 Chloroflexota bacterium | reverse complement strand
GTCTCTCCTGGTGTATACCACAAGGGGGTACTGCAGCGCTTTCATAAGATCAATGACGATTGGGGCGTCCGCGACCGATCAACCTCGTCATTGCGGCCCTTCGGCAGGCCCTTGGGCAGGCTCAGGGTAAACTGCGTCGAAGGGTCTCTTCTTGAACGCAACGCGGACTTACGCAACCAGGTAATCCCACATTTTCAATCCCTCTGTAGAAAACGCTCCGTCATATTAACATGCGGTTGTTAAATATCTTGACATCTGTTGCTAGAGTATCATATACTCGGTCTAGGGAGTCTACATGGCCGGCAAAGATTATTACCAGATTCTGGGCGTGCCAAGGACTGCAAGTGAGAAGGACATAAAGCAGGCCTATCGTAAGCTGGCGCGCAAGTGGCACCCGGACCTCAATCCTGGCGACAAGTCTGCGGAGGCGAAATTCAAGGAGATCAACCAGGCGCACGAGGTGCTCTCCGATGCCGAGAAGCGGGGGAAGTACGACAAGTACGGGGAGAACTGGGAGCAGGCGGAACAGTTCGCCAAGGCTGGCGGGGGGGCGACCGGGCATACCTGGGGATTCCCCGGAGGTGGGGGCGACACGGTATTCGAGTTCGAAGGCGACCCGAGCCAAGCTAATGACATGTTCGAGTCCCTGTTCTCCGGTTTCCAGGGTGGCCGGGGGCACGCGCGGCGGCCGAGGAAGGGCCAGGATATTGAGCAGCCGGTCGAGGTAACGCTGGAGGAGGCATTCAACGGGACGTCGAGGCTGTTCCAGACGCAATCGGAGGAAACCTGTCCGAACTGTGCCGGGCTGGGAATGGTGCAGAACAAGGCATGTTCGATGTGCCGGGGCGCGGGCAAAGTGCAGAGGCCGAAGCGATTGGAGGTCAAGATACCTCCTGGCGTGAAGGACGGTTCCAGGGTACGGGTTGCCGGCGAGGGCGCCGCCGGCGTTGCCGGGGGGGCGAAAGGTGACCTTTACCTGGTAGTTCAGGTGCTTCCGCACAGCCTCTTCGAGCGCAAGGATGGCGACCTGCATGTCGAGGCGCCGATCCCGCTCTTGACTGCCATGCTCGGCGGGGAGATCGAAGTACCCACGCTCAAGGGCAAGAAGGTTGTGCTGAAGATCCCTGGGGAGACACAGAACGGGAAGGTGTTTCGCCTGGCAGGGCAAGGCATGCCTGCGCTGGGAGATTCCAGGAAGGGCGACCTGTATGCGCGGGTCAAGGTAGTACTGCCTACCGGCCTGAGTTCCGAGGAGAGGGAGCTTTTCGAGAAATTGAGGAAAGCTCGGCCTGACCGCTAACTGCTTGCGAGGTGATTAGATGGCGGCGAGAATGCGTGAACCGAGGTACGTGATAAGCATTGCTGCGAGGATGATCGGGGTGCACACTCACACCTTGCGTTATTACGAGCGTGTCGGTCTCGTTGAGCCGGCGCGTTCAGATACGAATCTCAGGCTGTACTCGGACGAGGATATCGAACGGCTCCGGCGCATCCGGTCGTTGATGGGTGAGATGGGGGTGAACCTGGCGGGCGTTGAGGTTATCTTGAACCTGCTCGCCCGCATGGAGGAGATGCAGCGGCAGATAGACAGCATGGCGCGGGCGCCCAGGCGAGCGCAGAAATGATCAGGCTGGCGTGTTCCGGCGTCGTAGCAAGCTGCAATCCTTTCGAACATAGCTTATAGTAGATAGTGGAGGTTCCTGCGAAGGACCCGGAGGACTCAAATGATGCAAGAGAAATTCACCGAAAAAGCGCAGCAGGTGCTTGCGGCGTCCCAGGAGCTGGTGCGGAGATACCAGCACAGTCAGTGGGACGTTGAACACGTGCTCATGGCCCTTCTGGAGCAAGAGGGCGGTCTCACCAGCGAGATACTGGCGGCGCTGAATGTTGAGCCAGTGGGCCTCAAGCGGGAAGTGGAGATGGCCCTGTCGCGAACGCCACGCGTCGCCTATGAAGGCGCGCAGCTATATGCCACGCCACGCGTACAGCGTATGTTCGAGAACGCTGGGGCCGAGGCCAAGAGGCTCAAAGATGAGTTCGTCAGCACCGAGCACCTGCTAATAGCAATTGCTTCAGAGCAGCGTGGCGAGGCGGCCACGATCCTGCGGAAGGCCGGGGTAAACCAGGAGAAGGTCTACCGGGCGCTGCAGACGATCCGCGGCGGCCACCGGGTCACCGACCAGCACGCGGAAAGCAAGTACCGGTCCCTGGAGAAGTTTGGCCGGGACCTTACTGAGCTGGCGCGGCAGGGGAAACTGGACCCGGTCATCGGCCGTGAAGACGAGATCCAGCGGGTGATGCAGGTCCTTGTCAGGCGCACCAAGAACAACCCGGTCATCATCGGCGAGGCGGGCGTCGGCAAAACGGCGATCGCAGAAGGGCTCGCACAGAGGATCGCCGACGGGGATGTGCCGGAGTCGCTGAAAGGAAAGAAGGTCATCGCGCTTGATATGGGATCGCTGGTCGCCGGCAGCAAGTTCCGGGGCGAATTCGAAGAGCGGCTGAAGGCTGTGATGGACGAGGTACGCCAGTCAAAGGGCGAGATAATCATGTTCATCGATGAAATGCATACCGTTGTGGGGGCCGGGGCGGCCGAAGGCGCCATCGATGCCAGCAACATGCTCAAACCTGCGCTTGCCCGCGGTGAGCTTCAGACCGTTGGTGCGACCACGCTCGACGAGTACCGTGAACATATCGAGAAGGACAAGGCGCTCGAACGCCGCTTGCAGCCGGTGTTCATCTCCGAACCCAGCATCGAGGCGACTATACAGATGTTAAGGGGGCTGCGGCCAAAGTACGAGGCCCACCACAAGGTCAAGATCGAAGACAGCGCTCTCGAAGGTGCGGTGCACCTCAGCCAGAGGTACGTAC
>JACPRR010000039.1 GCA_016189825.1 Chloroflexota bacterium | reverse complement strand
CGCCATGTCAGCTCGTAGGCGATCCACCCCAGGTCTGCCCTTCGTTTTGCATCCCCGCATCCCAGGATATGGAAGATGCCGGGGCAATTCCCCATCAGAGAACCGAAGGCCCAGCCTGTGGTCTCGATACGAGAAACCGGACCGCGGCCAGCCCTCTTCGTGAGATTGTCTTCCGGGGCCCTGGCCGACAGCGACGCCATTAACAAATCGTTCAATTTCACCCGCTGCGGGCAGACGCTCTCGCAACGACCGCAGGAATAGCAGCCTTCCTCGATGGGGGACAGGGCGCTCAGTCCTCCCGTCTTCGCTTTGCGCAGCGCTTGACCGACCAGCAGCCCGTTGGGACATGCGGCTGAGCACAGGTCGCAGTCCTCGTCACATCTCCCGGCCTCTGCCTTCGCCTGCCCGTCAGTCAGGAACGCAGCTCGCTTGCGCCTCACCGCCAGCGATACCCGCACCGCGATCTCGGCCGCCTTCTCGACATCCCTGACCCAGGCCCCCGGAGCGCCGGCAACCAGGTCATCCACGATAGCGTCAATAGGATCATCAATGCGGTCCGGCAGCCCGAGGTTGCCCTCTTTGCCGGTCCAGATGATACGGGAGCCCGCCCGCGCTGCGCTGTCCTTGAAATCCCAATTGATGCAAGCCGTGCTTGCGACAATGACGTCGCTAATGCCGAACCGGACCAGCTTGTTGCTCATCGTCATCGGACCGAGGACGCGCGCTCCATCATAGAACCTGATGATATCGTGGCCGACAGATCCGATACCGCACACCTCGACCTTGTCCGCGATGCGCTCGTCACGCAGTTTCCTCACCGCGTACCAGGCGGTCAGAAAGCTATCTCCCATGAAGGTCAGCACGGGCTTGCCAGGCAGGACATTGCCCAATCCGCCCAGCACATTCGCCGGTGGCCAGTTAGCCAGATCGGTCAGCTCGTGGTCCGAGGCGTTACGGAAGCCAAAGAAATTCGCCTTAAGCAGTTCCGCCACATCCATTGACACGATGAGTATGCTCCCGGCATGAAGGGCCATCCGTTCCAGTTCGAGCGCATCGTATCCGGTGAAGCTGCCCAGGAACATCTTGCCCAACTGCGCCTCGGCGTACTCCATTGCCCTTCGCAGGTCGCCCACCGTCCGCGGCCACATCGCCGTCAGCAGCCCGATGTGGCTGGCGTCGCTGCGGTCATGGTGCTTCCCCCACACGATGGTTGCATCATCCCCGAAGACCTTGCTCGCGTGCTCCATGATGTCCCGGCTGTCCGCCATCTGGCTCACACAGCCCCGGCAGGTCCGCCGCAGACTCAGCCTTGCCTGGTAGCCCGCGCCGCTCAGCCCGCACTGGCCCACTGCGTTCTTCAGATTGCACGGACCCAGCGGGCAATCGCTGCATGTAGCATCGAAACTCAGGTAGAGGGGGGCGAAGCGAGACACCAGGTAGCCGTCCCATTCCGCAATATCTGTAGCGTCCGCGAACGGGAACAGCCTCTGGTTGAAATTCTTTAGCCTCGCCTCCTGGAAGTCCGCATCGAGGTCATCGGCGATGATACCGGAAACGCCTCGAGAGTCTCGGACCAGGGAATCGACCTCCACCTCCGTCGATCCCAGACGGACCGACTGTTTCGCCGGCATATGGACTCCTTTCAGGTTACGACCGTAGGGGCGTATCGCATACACCCACGCATTGCATACGCCTCCGGTGTTACATGAAGTCGGCTTCTTCCATGCACTTCGGACAGACCTTCTTCTTCCTGGACCCCGCCCGCAGGGGGGAAGTGGAAACCCCCGGTTTCACCATCGAGCCAGGGCTCACATCCTGCAGGAGCACTTCCTTCGCGCAGATATCGCAGAGCGGGATGCCGCACTCGCTGCACTCCCGCGCGGCCTCGTTCCTGGCGCAAACGCCGCAGATCCCGGTCTCGGTACCCATGATATCCTCCCGCTACAAGGTAGCCTTCGCCGCCATCCTCTCCTCCAGGATTGCCGCGGTTAACGCTTCCTCGCCGATGTAGTAGATCCTGCCCTTTCCGATCCTGGCAATGCGCCGCATCAGCTCCGGGTCTGCCGACTCCTCGTTGATGCAGATCGTCGAGATCGTGATGCCTTTCTTCGCTGCCCTGGTCGCCTGCCTGAGTGCATACTTCTTGGGAGAGGGATGGGGCGCGGTGGCGTCGCCGTCCGATATCACGATCATGTGCTGGGACGCCTTGCTGCGCCGGTGATAGCTGAAGAGTTGCATCGCCTTCAATATACCGTACCCGATGTTGGTGAACGAGTTGGGATGCAGCTCGAGGTCGATGACCCGCCGTGTCAGGCGGTAGGGATTCGCGGTGATGTCGACTACGACGTCCGCCATGTTGGAGAAAGAGACAACGCCAACCCGGTCCTTGAACTGCGAGGCCGCCAGCGAAAGCGCAATGGAGCACTCCTTGGCGTGCCACAGTTTCTCAAGTTGCCTCATTGTTCCGGACAGATCAACGACCAGTATCACATCCATGCTGGTCCGCACATCCCTGGTCACGACCATGATGTCATCCTTGGTCACCTGGTTGCGGTGATTGCGGATGGCCTCTCGGATGGAGTTCTTGACGGTTACATCCTTGTACTTGTCGCCAAAACGGAAATGCCGGATGCCGACCTCCCGGCCGATGCCAATGGAAAGCTTCTTGCCTGTGGTGTGTTTGCCATATCCATAGACTGAGCTGGTTACCAGCTTCGGGGTAAGCCGTTCGAGCAGCAACGAAAGCCCCTTGCGGCTCAATTCCCACCCCTGTTTGCCTTTTTCCAGTATCTTGTGCTGTTCCAGATAGCCGATTGTCTGGCTCAGAGCGTCCAGCTCCATTGCTTTCCTGAGCTTCGTTATCCGCTCCTCGCGTTTGCGGCTTTCCTCGATATCCATCAGGAGCTCTTCAGTCACGTTGTCTTTCCGGTACCGATCTGGGTACAGCTCCTCCATACGGGAGCTCATTGCCCGGACCATCTCCGCCAGCTTCGATTCCGGGAAGCGCTGCACGCGCTTCAAAAGGATGTCGAACGCCCCGTACTTGAGCGGCTTGCGGAACTTGTCTTCCCTGGCGATTTCTTCCACCAGGCTCATCAGGTCGTCCCGGGAAAAATCAAGCGTCTCGACCTTCTGTTTGCCTCCAAGCACCTCGTCCAGTATTTCCTGGATAACCTGGTCCCGTTTGCCGGGGAGGTCAGCATGAGGGGCGAGCTGAAGCCGGTGAGGCAACGTGGAAAACGCGGCGCCGCGCAGCATCTCCTCACGGCCGCCAACGCCCATTTCCTGCATGGACGCCAGAAGCTCAGTGTAGCGCATCGAACCCCTGGTGCTGATTCCTCGCTCGATTTCGCTGTGCGACCTGGTGAGATTCGCTATCTCGACCGCCCTGGCAAGCGTTATGTCGTCCAGCATCTGACCTGCCGGCCTTCTCTCCAGGTTGTCATGGTCGATCCTGGTCTCGACAGCGGGATCGTCCACATAGCCAAGGGTCACGATATCGAAGTACTCCAGGACGCCAAGGGGAAGAAACTCGAGCATCTTAGGACTGCCAGTGGCTACGACCAGGATGTCCAGGTCCAACTGCTCGTCGTAGGCGCCGAGGTTGACCCGGCCACCTTCGAGCGCATAGAGCAGCGTGTTGAGCGCTCTTTCCGGCATGCGGTCGATGAAGTCGACTACAAGGACGCCCTTGTTTGCCCTGAGCAGTTTCCCGGGTGAAAAAGCAGACACCGAGTGGATGCCATGAGCCAGCGCCGATTCGGGGTCGATCGAGCCCACCATGTCCTCTGGCGTGACCTCGCTGCCGCCCTGGATCTTCTTCAAACGGTCGGAGCCCCTGACAACTACTGTCTTCAACGGCTCGCCGTTGCGCTTTCGCTCCAGACACCAGGGGCAGTAAGCATCCCCGGGCGCGCAGTTCACCGGACAGCCCTCGACGACTTCGATGTCGCCCAGCAGGGTGCCCAGCCGGTTGGCCACAGCGGTCTTCCCCGACCCGGGAGGCCCGAGTATGAGGAGATGGTGCCCCGTCACCAGCGTGCTGAGTATTTCCTCTACGTCGTTGCTGCCGACCTCAAGACCGCTGAACAACCCTTCGATTACGTCCCGCCCGTTCGAAGTCAGCCTCTTGAGGATTTCATCCTTTACCACTGGCACCCCACCTAATCTTCCTCCCTCCCCACAGGCATTTCATCAGGCCACGGTTGGTTCGGCAGGGGCACCTCCAGCGGGACTGGCTTGCCATCTCTCCAGTATTTGTCCACAACCGGGTGTTTCTTCTCGGCCAGCCATTTTTCGAGGTCTGCTGGATCGATGCAGTCCTCCTCCGTAGCTATCTTGCTGTATACCTCTTCCGGTATTGAATCGGCCACCTCTGCCTTGACGTCTTTCGGCATCCACACGATGCGGTCCCATCCCCCATCGCCTTGCAGGAACTTGGGCTCGCGCATCGAGCCCACCGAGACACCCTTGAAGCCGTGGTTCTGCACCCCGCCGCTCATCAAGCCGCACAGTTTACTGAAGGGTATCCCCAGGGGAGTATTGCCAAAATACCTTCGGGCCGCGATTCCTATCCCATCAACCTGAGGGATGTAGTAGGCTACTGCCTCGAATCAGCCTCAGTTGGTTGTCGGGTACTTGATACAACTATGCAGGTGGAATATCTTGTGTTTGTGGTCCGACCTGTCCCATATCGTGTCGTCCACGCCGGTGTACCTTCCCGCCACCAGGTCGATGGTCTGGCCGCGCGGCACCTCGAAGACATATCCGTACGGGTCTACCGCGTACATGGCCTTGGCAGCGAAATACGAAAGGATGCCGCAATAGGGCACCAGTCCTGGCGTGATGATGCAGGCGTGGTTCGGCGCGATCATCTTGCAGATGGTGCAGCCGTAAAAAGTATCCACCTCTTCATCGCTCAACCCCTTGGTGCGCGCATCTAGCGCTTCCCATTTCGGCTTGATCTCCGCCATCATCGCCGCGATGAGCTCCCGCCCGCCCACCTCCGGCGTCGCTATCACCCACTTGATCTCCATCTTCTCTACGATCGGGCACAACGAAATCGTGCTCGCGCGAATCGCCTGCGCCATCTTGAGGAAGCTCATCCTCGGCGCCACTTCTTTGGAAACGCGCAGCCAGATCATATCCCTTGCGCCGACGATTCCCCACCCTTCCATGAACAGCAGTGCCAGAAAGGTCCCGCGCTCGACGAACTCGGTGAGGTCCTCCTGAAGCTCCGGGCCCCAGGCCCTTACGTGGAGGCAGAACGGCAGTGAGGTTTCGACCGGAATCTCGTTCAGCTCCGGCCCGACAATCTCGACCCGCCCGTCAACAACATCCTCGGGACTCCTCATCACCTCCATAGTCTGGTATGACTTGTACTGGTGCTTCGGTCCGCCAAGCTCCACATACCACTGTCCCTTGCGTATCTCGCCGGCATAGCGCGGGCCGATGCCCAGGTCCTCCAAACCCGCGTATAGATTGTCCAGATCGGTATCCAACTGGAACACCCTGCCCTTCGGCATACGAACGCTCGTGTACCATGGTTTGATTTGTCCGGTAACCAAAGTCCCGCTCCTTCAGGCCGTCAGCACCGTGCTCTGGATGATCTCGCAAAACTCCGTGACCGCCTTTGACGCCGGCGAGTCCTCCGCCAGTTGGTACATCGGTTTCCCCATGGCGTCCTGAAGGCCGACCGCTGGATCGAATGGCACGAAGAAATCGATCTTCAGCCCGTATTCCCTCGCCAGCTTCTCCGCCATCGGCCTGGTCTCGTCGGTGACCTTGTTGGCCAGGACCATGATCCTGCCGAATCCGATGTCAATTTCCTTCGCCAGGTCATGCACCCTCTTCGCAGTGAGTATGCCGTTCAACGTGGGCTCCGTGACCACCACCATGAGATCGACATCGCGCGTGGTGCGACGGCTCAGGTGCTCGAGGCCGGCCTCGGTGTCAATGAACGTGTAGTCGTAGTTAGCCGCCCTGGCATCTATGACGTCCCGCAGAATGTGGTTGATGGCGCAGTAACAGCCCGCCCCCTCCGAGCGCCCCATGACAACGATGTCGAAATCATCAGCCTCCTGGACCACTTCGTGCAGCGCGTTTTCAAAGGCGGAGGCCTTGTCCCCGGCCACGGCGCTGCGCGCCGGAGCCTGCGCTATCATTTCCCTCGTATGCCCGACATCCTTGACCACCGGCACCCCCAATGCCCAGGGAAGATTCGAGTCCGGGTCGGCATCGATAGCCAGCGTGCTACCCTTCTTCGCGAAATAGCGTATCATCAGGGTCGAGAGCATCGTCTTCCCCACGCCACCCTTCCCGGACACAGCGACGGTAAAGCCAAGCCCGCTCAAGCCCCCACCTCCTCCAATACTTTCGCAGTAAGTTCCTCGACGAAACCGAAGGCATCGTCGTAGTATTTCGACTCCGGGGACGGCTTCACACGGCTGCCCAGCGCGGACGTGGCCACTCGCTTGATGTCCTCGACAGCCGCGGCATTCGAACCCCGGAGCAGCGCCAGTGCCTGCACCTTCTCATAGAGAGAAAGCCCGGCCCTGACCGATGCCGGCTGGTCAAGTTCCTTGCTCCAGGGCTCTTCCCGGGTGGACCGGACCAGCTTGACGATCGTTCTCACTACTTCTTCCGGCATCGTCACACCCTCGAACTTCATGCCGTACCGCTTTATGATTGCGGTCTCCCTCTCTGCCGTCTCCGGATAGGTCATCTTGACCACGTCGAAACGGTCCAGAAGGACATCGGCAAGCTCTTCCACGCCGGCATGCTCCCTCGGGTTCATCGTTGCGATCATCACGAAATTCGCCGGGTAGTCAACGTCGTAGGGACCAATGGTCGCGATCCCCTCTTCGAGCACCTCGAGCAACGCGTTCTGCAGCTTCTCCGGCACGCGGTTGATTTCGTCAAAGAATACAACGCCGCGGTTGCCGCGGAGGAGCTTTCCCGGAGTGAAAGAGCGGTAGTCCTGCGGGCCATACTTGAAGGCCATGCTCGGATCGATATCCCCCAGCAGGTCTTCCGCCGTCAGGTCCGGCGAGCCCTGTATCCGGACGAACCGCTTCTGGCCGCTGACTTCCTCGACCTCCAGCTTCTCGCCGGCCTCCGCCTTGGTCTTGCACGTCGGGCAGACCGGCGCGCTCGGATCGCAATGGTAGGGGCAGCCCTTCACCGCCTTCACCGGAGGCAAGGCGAACGCGATATTCCTGGTCAGCGTTGTCTTGCCGATCCCCGGAGGCCCCTCAATCAGCAGGTGATGCCCGGAGAGCACTGAGGCCAGTATCTTCTCCTTCGCCTCCTCCTGCCCGATGATCACGGAAAGAATGTCTTTCCCCTGCTTTCGTGACTCCAGGAT
>JACPRR010000038.1 GCA_016189825.1 Chloroflexota bacterium | reverse complement strand
TTCTTCCCCTTCGCAGAGCTCAGGGTCAGAATGACAACAACTCTTTTTCATTACAGTGATAATGCCAGGCAACAATAGCTATTTCGTTCGGCCCTAGACCGACATCTTCGCCAGCTTCTTGACGTTGGACAGCACGGTCCTGGGCTCGGTGAAGAGCTGCTTGAGGCCGACCATGAAGTAGGTAGGGCGGAAGTAGTAGCCCCGGTACGCCCTTTTCACCGCTCCGGATATCTGCTCGGCCGATAGCTCGGGATACTCGAAAATGGGATGCATGGGCATGTACTCGTTCCAGTCCTCGGTCTTGAGATAGCCCTTCCCCTTCAAGTAGCTGTGCAGCTCGGCGCCCGGGTACGGCACCGCTGTGCTGAACTGGACTGTGGTGGGACATACCCTGCGCGCAAAACCGATCGTCTTCGTGATGGTGGCTGGCGTCTCTCCGGGCAGGCCGAAGACAAAGGTGCCGTGCACATGGAAGCCCATTTTCTTCATCAACGAAACACCCTCGGCCACCTTTTCCACCCTGACGTTCTTGTGCACGTTGTCCAGTATGCCCTGGTCGCCGCTCTCCACGCCCACCTTGAGTATGAAGCAGCCGGCCTCCCTGAGCTTCTTGAGCAACTCGACGTCGGTATTGTCGGCCCGCGAGTAGCAGCCCCAGGGGAGCTTGATCCCCCGCCGCATCATCTCGTCGCATATCGCCATGGCGTGCGACTTGACGGCGGTGAAGGTGTCATCGTTGAACAGGAAGCTCCTGAAGCCGTACTTCTCTTCCAGGTGTTGCAGCTCATCAACAACCTTCTGTGGCGAGCGCAGCCTGTAGCGCCTGCCGCTCAACACCTGGGGCCAGTTGCAGAAGGTGCACCGGTACGGGCAGCCCCTGCCCGCGAGCACGAAGGTGAAGGGGTTCTTGAGTATGGGATCGAAGTACTTGTCGTTGGGGAGAAGGTCGCGCGCGGGGAAGGGCAGGATGTCAAGGTCCTGAAGATACTCCCTCGGCGGGTTGACCACTGGTTCGCCGTCCTCGCCGCGGTAGCAAACTCCAGGCGTCCCCGGCCCGCCTTTCTCGAGGTATCCGGCCAGGCTCAGCTCGTACTCGGCGAGAATCACGGCATCGAGTGAGTTCCCGCGCATGGACTCTGCTGGAAGCGCCGATACGTGTGGGCCGACAAATACCGTCTTGCACCCGGTGGCGCGCCTGGTTTCCTCGGCCACGCGGACATCGTTGCTGAACGACGGCGTGGAGGTCTCAAATACCGCACAATCGGGCTTGATCGCCCCAGCCTTCTCGAGGAAGGCGGCGACGGTCAGCGAGTCCGCCTCGGCATCGATGAACGATATCTCGTGGCCGCGCGAGCGCACATAGGACGCCGCGTAGGCGAGGAGCAGCGGCGGGTGCATCACCGGGGTGGCGTAAGTAAAAGTGGGGAAACGTATCGGGCGGTTGAAAGTGCCCTTCCCCTCGTATGTGGGCGGATTGACGAATAGGACTTTCATAGTTGCTTCCTTGGTGGGGTTCACCCTCACCCTGGCTCAGATGCCATTAATGTTTCGCATTAGTTCGGCAACCCTCTGGAAGGGATCATGCCTTGACGGCTACTCGATACGACTCCTCCCCGGGGACCTCTTCGCCATCCTCTCTCATGCTTTCGACATGAAGTTCAATGGCTTCCTTGACGTTCTTCAGAGCCTCTTCCTTGCTCTTGCCCTGAGACACGCAGCCAGGCAACGCCGGCACTTCCGCCCAATAGCCAGAGTAGTCGTCGTCACGACGCAATATCACCGTATATTCAAGTACTCGAGCGCCATCGCCCATCTTACCTCCTCAGGAGCCTCACAAATTCTTCAATTGAGAGACCGGCCTTCTTCATCTCATGTAGCAACAGGCCGACACTCAACTCTTCATGGAGCGGTACGGTGAGGCGCGGGCTCCCCCGTTTTACAAGGTTGACGTGGTCGCCTTTGCCTTTCCTTTCAGTGTAGCCAAACTTTTTGAACGCCGCCACTGCATCACGACCACTTATTCCTCGAAGTTTCCTCCCGCTGGTCATCTTTGTCGGAAGTATTCTATGGTGCGGCCCAGGCCTTCTTCCAGCCCGACTAACGGCTGCCAGCCCAACAGCTCTCTGGCGCGGGATATGTCCGGCCTGCGGCGCACCGGGTCGTCCGGGGGGAGGGGCCGGTGCACGATTTCAGACTTCGACCCGGTCAGCTTCTTGATCACGCGCGCGATCTCGAGGACGGTTACCTCGTGGGGATTGCCCAGGTTGACAACCGTGCCCGCGATGCCGTCCTTGAACATGAGTCTGACCAGCCCCTCGACCATGTCAGACACGTAGCAGAACGAGCGGGTCTGCGAGCCGTCTCCGTACACGGTCATGGGCTGGCCAGCGATCGCCTGTCCGACGAGATTGGGCACGACTCTTCCGTCCTCCGGCCTCATCCGTTCACCGTAGGTGTTGAAGATCCGAGCCAGCCGGACGTCAGTGCCATGGGTACGGTGGAAGGCCATGGTCATCGCCTCGGCAAAGCGCTTGGACTCGTCATAGCAGGAGCGGATTCCGACAGGGTTCACGTTGCCGAAATAGTCCTCCCGCTGCGGGTGCTGCAAAGGGTCGCCGTAGACCTCAGAGGTGGAGGAAAACAGGAAGCGGGCGCTGCTCTTCCTTGCCATCTCCAGCATGTTTTGCGCCCCGCGCGAGTTCGTCAGCAGTATGTCTATCGGGTGCGTCTCGAAGTCCACCGGTGAGGCCCGCGAGGCCAGGTCGAAGATGTAGTCCGCCTTCACATCAACCGGCCCGGTGACATCCGCCTGTATGAGATCCACGTCCAGGCCGCGGAGGTTCTCACGACTGCCCGTGCTCAGGTTGTCCAGGCAGACAACCCGGTACCCATCGTCGAGCAGGCGTCGGCACAGCCAGGAGCCTATGAAACCGGCGCCCCCGCTTACCAGCACCCTGCCCTTTGCCGTGCTCACCAGCAGAGCCCTTCGTAGATTCTCGCCTCGTCCCTGGCCTTCGGCACCTTGCGCCCATCGATGACAATCCTGCCACGGTAGTCCAGCTCGCCGAACTCAGGCCATTCGGTGAGGATAACGATCGCGTCTCCCTGCAAGACCTCTTCCGGTCCCGCGTATGTAACCTGGGGGAACAGCCTGCGGAAGTTGGCCCCGGCCTGCGGGTCGTAGGCGACCACACGGGCGCCTTCAAGCAACAGTTGGGCCACCACCTTCTGGGCCACCGACTCGCGCACATCGTCGGTCCCGGGCTTGAAAGCCAGGCCGAGGACGCCGATTGTCTTTCCCCTGAGATCAGGGACATGTCTCTTCAGTAGCTGCACCAGGCGCAGCGGCTGCGCCTGGTTGACTTCTTCCACCGCCTTCAAAAGGCCGGGTACGTAGCCACTCTGTCGCGCAATGCTAATGAGGGCCCGCAGGTCCTTGGGGAAACACGAGCCGCCAAAGCCGGCGCCGGAGTTCAGGAACTTGCTGCCGATCCTATCATCATAGGCCATGGCTTCGGCCACCCGGTACATGTCGATGCCGAGGGACTTGCAGATATTCCCCAGCTCGTTGACCAGCGATATCTTCGCCGCCAGAAAGGCGTTGGAGGCGTATTTGATCATCTCAGCGGTCTTCAGGTCGACCCTGATCACCGGCGCCCTGGACGGCCGGTACAGCTCCACCAGGCGATCGCCGGACCCGCGGACGCGTTCGCCGATGACAATCCGGTCCGGGGCCATGAAGTCCTCGACTGCACGCCCTTCGCTGAGGAACTCCGGGTTCATGCAGAGCTCAAAATCCCTGCCCGCATGTTTGCCGTTTCGCTCAAGATGCCTGAGGATGACGTCCTCGCTTGTTCCAGGCGGGACCGTGCTCTTGACCACGACCGTCTGGCCCCCGCGCACCACCCTCTCCAACCCGACCGCCACTTGCTCGACGGCCGAAAGATCGACGCTGCAATCGCGGGGATTCGTCCCTGCCCCAACGCAAATGAAGACGACGTCTCCGCCTGCCGCCTGTTCGAGGCTGCATGTCGGCGTTATGTGGTCGCAGGAAAGCAGCTCCTGGAGGCGTGGTTCGTAGATGGGGCAGAGGCCGGCTTTCAACGCCTCGACCCTGCCGCTGTCGATGTCGATCAGGGTTACCGAGTTGCCCCAGCTTGAGAGGCAGGCCCCTGTCACCAGGCCAACGTA
>JACPRR010000029.1 GCA_016189825.1 Chloroflexota bacterium | reverse complement strand
GTCAAGCACAGGCCGGCGACGAAGTAGCCCGCGCAGGAAGGACCGCTGACGGCAGGAGTCCGCGGAAGCCTTGACGCGAGAGAGAAGCCCGGGATGGAGGCCGGCCGGCCTCCATCCCTTACTTTAGTTGGCGAGGGACACCGAGGAGTCCCGTCTCGGGCCAGTGGTCCCGGCGGACGCCGTCGAAAGGGATGACATGGAGATACTGGATGTGCTCAGTCCGTGCGGTGCCACTGCGGCGTCGCGTTCCCACGCGCCTCGCCTTTCCGGGCTGCGCGGCAAGACCGTGTGTGAGCTGTCCAACGGCCTGTGGGAGAGCCACCGTATTTTCCCACTCATCAGGGAGCTGCTGCACAAGCAAGTCCCCGATGTCACTGTGGTGCCCTATGACGAATTCCCTGTGGGAAGCAGGGCGATCGATGTAGATGATATCGCGCAGGCTGTTGTGGCGAGGGGTTGCCAGGCGGTTATAGGCGGCAACGCCGGCTGAGGGGGATGTTCGACGGCCGTCGGCCGGGCGCTGGCGAGGGTGGAAAAGGCGGGAATACCTACTGTCTCTATCACGCGCAAGGGGTTCGAGGCAGTTGTCGGCAACGCATTTGCCGGACTTGGGTTTTCTTCCGATGCAGCGCAGTACGTGTTGCCCATGGAGACGTTTCTGGTGGGCAGCGATCTCGCGCCCGTCGCGGCAAACATGGGCAAGATAATCGATGGGCTGACCTCGTGGGAATCCAGGGCCGATGGCAGGGCGCGCCCCGTCCCCCGGCTGCGCATCGAGGGCGGAGACTACCGCGATGCATTCCAGAACATGAACCTTGAGTTCCTGAGGAACGGCTGGGGCGACGGGTTGCCCCTGCTGCCGCCGACCGAAACGGCGGTGAAGTGGATTCTAGCCGGCACAGACCTGCCGCCGGACGCGATAGTGGGGGCCGTACTGCCCAGGGGCGGCATTGCCACCACAGAATCGCTGGCCGTCTGCCTTGCCATGGCCGGAGGGCGGCCCGAATACATGCCGGTGCTGGTGGCCGCGGTGCAGGCGATGACGCAATCCGCGTGGAACCTGCAGCACATGAGCGCGACAACGTGTTCGGTCTATCCGGCGGTGATCGTGAGCGGTCCGATTGCCCGACAGATCAGGCTTAACTCGGGGTACGGCCTCCTCGGTCCAAGCTCGCGGCATCCGGCGGGCGCCAGCATCGGACGGGCGATCAGGCTCGTTCTGCAGGACATTGGTGGGGCCACGCCCGGGTCAGGCACCATGGCGACATTCGGTGGCATGCGGTACACCAATGCGGTATTTGCTGAAGACGAAGAGGGCCTCCCCAGGGGCTGGAGGCCGCTGGGCGCCGAGCGCGGCTTCACCGGAGGATCGGACGTGGTCACGGTGCTGCCTGCGGCCAGCGCCACCAACATCGTTCTTTCCAGCGCCGATGCTACGACCCGGGAAGGCGTCGCGAACCAGTATTTGCGCAGGATCGCGGCGTTCATGCGGACACCGAACAAGAATGCGTACTCCGGGCCCCGCGGCAAGGACATGACGGCGGGAGTCGTCCTTCTTGGCCGGGGCTTTGTCAAGGAGCTTGCGGTGACGGGCTGGCGGAAGGATGACGTCAAGGCTTTCCTGTGGGAGCAGTCGAAGCTGCCCTGGTCGGTGGCCGAGGCGACAGGGCTGACCGGACAAATGACAGCTTCCGGGTTTCCGGAGAGAGAGCCTGTCCCGCTCACAAGCCGTCCGGAGGAATTGATGATCGTCGTTGCTGGCGGGGAGCAGAGCGGGCATGCCTACTGGATGCAGGTCGGCCCGGCGTGGGCCGCCTCCAGCAAGGGGGTCCATCTGCCGGCGAGAGCGACGTGGAACAGGCTCCTGGAGCTCGCCGAAAAGGAATTGGGACCAATGCCCGTCGGTTGAACGATTATGGGAGGCGTTATGAGCGAACCTGAATACGAAGTTGTCTGGCCCCTGGCGAAATCGACGTACGAGATCGTTTCTCCCACTCAACGTACTTTGGACTTGACAGGCAAAACAGTCTGCCAGCTATGGAACTACTGTTTCAAGGGCGATCAGATGTTCTCTGCCCTCAGGGAACGGCTGGCGGAGCGGTATCCTGGCATCAAATTCGTCGACTACGATGTGTTTGGCACCATTCATGGCCCCAGAGGAGCGGATGTCCTCGAGGGAGGGAAAGTCCTCCAAGAGCAGGGGTGCGACCTGGTTATTGCGGGGGTTGGCGCCTGAGGGGCGTGCACGCCCGCAGTTGTGCGGGCCAGCGCACCGGCTGAGAAAGCCGGCATCCCCAGCGTATCGATCGTGGCCAGCGCCTTCGTTGAGCAGGCACGCATAATCGGGCAGTACCTTGGCATAGGTAACCTGGCGGTCGCGGAATATCCCGGTCATCCCCAATTGGACACACAGGAGACGGTGCGGAGCAAGTGTGAGGAGGTGCTCCTGAGGAACTTCCTCGAAGCCCTGGCCACGCCCGGCAGGAAGGCAAGCCGGCCAACCGAGCCAGAGCCAGAAGACGTCGTTTTCAAAGGCGCCCTGAACGAAGTGCAGGACTTCTTCCATCAGAACCAGTGGAGTGACGGGCTTCCGGTGATCCCCCCGACGATGGAGAGGATACACGAATTCCTGAAATATACAGACCGGGCTCCCCAGGAGGTACTCGGCGTGCTGCCGCTTGAATACCGTGAGGCGACGGTATGGAGCATCGCAGCCAACGGCGTGATGGCGGGATGCCGGCCGGAGTATATGCCGGTACTGGTGGCGTTGGTGGAAACCATTACCGATCCGGAGTTCGGCTTTCAGCATTCCGGCAGCACCACCGGCTGGGAGCCGCTGATAATCCTGAGCGGCCCGATTATCAAGCAATTGGACTTCAACTATGGGTCGGGAGTCATGCGCGTGGGAAGACAGGCGAATACGAGTATCGGACGTTTCCTCAGGCTGTACATG
>JACPRR010000028.1 GCA_016189825.1 Chloroflexota bacterium | reverse complement strand
GGTCGAAATCCACGAACTGAGGCCGGCGCTTGCACGAAGCGCCGGCCTTCAGGGTGCCTACCACCGGAACGAACGGAGGGGTCGAAGGTTGGGAAACTACGGTGCGGTGTGCTTCTCGTATTTGGCCAGGGCATCGATCTGCTCTGGGGTCAAGCGTCCTTTGAAGCCAGTCATGAGCGTGTTTGCCCGCCCGTTCGTTATCGCGTCGTTTACCTGCTCCAGCGACTTCGCGGCGAGGCTGGCGGGCGTCAGGGCGGGGCCAAGGCCCTGCATGCCCTGGCGGTTGGCGCCATGACATGCGGCGCAGTTGGCCGCGAACAGCGCGCTGGCGTCAACGCCCGCCGTCGCCGTAGCTGTCGGCGCGGTGGTGCGTGTTGTGGTTGGGGTAGTGGTAGTTTTGGCAGTAGTAGTGGCGGTGGTAGTGGGAGCTGCGCCGGGCCCGCACGCCGCCGCGAATAGCGCCGTGGCCAGCGGGAGCGCGAACAGGACCAACTTCGTCTTTGACATAATACTCTCCTTATCCGGCGACCCGCGTCAACACGTCGACGAGCATGAACGCAAGCAATGTCAGCAAATACATGCCTGACAATTTGTAGCTGGCCCATGCCGCCTTTCCCCGCGGGTTACGCCATAATAGTACATTACACCATAGGAACAGCGCCCCGCAAACCGCTGCTCCTACCAGGTATGTCGTGCCCAGCGGGGACAAGAATGCCAGGGCAATAGACGCGCCTACCAAGAGCACCGTGTGCAGGGTAATGTAACGCGCAGTGGTGCTCAGCTCGGCTACCAGTGGCAGCATGGGGACGCCGGCCTTGCGGTAGTTCTCGCGGTGCACCAGGGCGAAGCTCCAGAAATGGCTGGGGGTCCACAGGAACAGCATGAGGGCGATGATGAAGGGCGCCGGTGACAGCGCCGCGGTCACGGCGGCCCATCCCGCAAGCACGGCGCATGAGCCGGCAAGCCCTCCAACGACTATGTTCAATGGGCTGCGCCGCTTCAGCCACCAGGTATAAACAAAGGCGTAGATAAGAGCGCCGAGCAACACGAAGATGGCAGTGAGGTAGTTGAGCAGCAGGGACAAAGCAACACCCGCGGAGAGCAACCCAATAGCCAGGGCAAGAGCCTTCGCCGGGCCTACGCGTCCCCTGGCGAGGGGCCTGTTCCTGGTGCGGTCCATCAGCGTGTCCATGTCGCGGTCCATGAGGTTGTTGATCACCGACGCGCTCGCGCTCGCCAGAGCGCCCGAAAGCGCTACCAGCCACACCCTGCCCCAGGGCACCGCGGGCGCGCTGACCACCACCGCGGTGGCGACAGCCACCACCACCAGCAGGGCCAGTATGCGAGGCTTGCACAGCGAGACGTAGTCGCTGATGCGCCCGATTGCAGAGGTGCCCGCAATTGGCGGCGCCTGAAGGAATTCGCCCTCGACCATCGCTGGCTTCCCGTCCCCAGTCACCCGGCTAGCGTACTGGCCAGGCCTGGCTCAACAGGACGAAATTGACCACGATCATGAGCAGGAAGAAAGCCATGAAAACGAGCACGAGGACGAGCGTTCCCGGCGCCTGCACCCTGGGCTCTTTCTTCTCCTCTGTCTCCATATTATCTCCTCACTTTTCAGGCTAGCTGTTCTGCTTCTTTCCGGTCAGCAGTGTGCTGACAGCGACGCCGATGTAGATCACCAGGCCGATGAAAGCGATCGTCGCCCCTATGCCCACCAGCGCCAGCATCGGGTTGGCCCCGGCGAACTGTGCCACTCCAGATACGTCCGCGGTCCGCCGCGGGACGCCCAGGGTTCCGGCCCACAGCATGCCGAGGGCCAGGAGCGTGATGCCGGCGCCGAAAATGTAGGGCTGGGCTTGGGCCCACTTGCGGCCTACGAGCTGCCGCTGCGTCATCAAAGGCAGCAGGTAGTACGTCAGGCCCATGAAGGCCAGCGTCGTCCCTCCGACCACCGTGGCGTGGAAGTGCCCGGGCACCCGCAGGGTGTTGTGAACGACGAGGTTGATCTGGTCGTTTCCCTGGATGACCCCGGTAACGCCGCCGATGAAGCCGAAGATGATCATGCCCACTGCCATGGCGGCGAAGCCGGGCTCGCCCCATGGCGCCCGGGTGAGCCAGCCGAACAGGCCGGTGATGCCCTTCTTGCGCTGGGCCACCTCTATGGCTGCGGGTATGGAATAAGCGTGAATCAGGCTGCCCACGACCGCCAGGTACATGAAATAGGAAGTGTTGATGACCCGGTTTGCAGTGCCCAGCGCCGGGTCAACCAGCAGGTGGTGCATCGAGCCCAGGTTGATAAACAGTATGTAGAGCAGGAAAGCGAAGCGGCTGACCTTCTCGTTCAGCGGTTTGGCGCCGACGGTCAGGGAGGCGAGGGCATACCAGACCGCTATCGTTGCTGCTAGGTTTACCTGCTGCGCCGGGTGGCCGAAAGCCCAGAACACGACGCGGTATATGCCGGGGTCGAAGGCTGGTATGAGGCCGACGGACCACAGGAACGTGGGTACGAAAGCCACCGCTCCGGCGAGAAGGGTGAAGATGCCGATGATAGCGGCGACAAGGAGGCCGTAGGTCACCAGGGGGACCGAGCCGGTGTACCTCTTCTCCGCCCTGGCCACCAGGACCGAGGCCATGAACAGGCTAATGGCCAGCAACGCGCCAACGGCGAACACTATTACCCCGAGGTAAAACAAGGGATGCGCCTGCAGTGGAGGGTAGGCGGTGAACATCACGTCAGCTTTGCCGGCGAGCAT
>JACPRR010000027.1 GCA_016189825.1 Chloroflexota bacterium | reverse complement strand
TATATCGACAGGGTCTTTCCCGATGAGGAGTACCACCGTCAGAAGCGGCTTATCGAGATGGAGCTTGAATCGCTGGTCGTTCCTGCGGCCAACGCCGCCGAGGAAGCGGGGAATCTGATTCAAGACCTTCCGAGACTCTGGGCCAGGGCCAACCTCTCCGAGAAGCGGAAGCTGCTCCTGGCGATGCTCGATGGCGTCTACGTCGATGCCAAGAAGGACAAGCGCATCGTGGCCCTCAAGCCCAAGCCGCCTTTCCGCCCGGTCTTCCAGGTGGCAACGACGAAGGAAGGGTCAGGCGTGGCGATAATGAAAGAGCCCCCGGCAGATACGCCGGAGGCTCCGTGTTTGTGGTGGAGACGGGGGAGAGTCGAACTCCCCGTCCAGAAGAAGCTCACCCAGAGTCGACTACAGGCTTAGTCGATTCTTTGTTTCTCGCCCCGCCGGCCTCATTCGACCGAGTACGCCGGAGCCAGCCGACTTTTTCTTTGGCAACCCCATATCGGCGTCAGAGCTGCCGCACCCCGGCTGTTGTTGCGCTCAATCCCGACCCGTCAGGGTGAGATCGGGTTGAACGGCAACCTCTTAGGCTGCTACTGGAACTGCTTCGGCAGTTGTGTTTTGCCACCTTTTTACGAGGTGATGGCGCCTCGGCCTGCTACTCTGAGCACACTCCCCCTGTCGAAACCACGCGTCCCCATGCTTGCGAAGCTAGCGGTTGGTCAGCTTGACGGTCCGCCTCAACTCGAGGTCAGACTCGCGGCGGGCAATGGTATCGCGCTTTTCGTACATCTTTTTCCCTTTGGCGAGCCCCACCTCCAACTTCGCGACACCCTTTCTAATATAAATCTTGAGCGGCACCAGGGTCAAACCCTTCTGCGATACTGCCCCTGCCAGATACGCTATCTGCTTGCGGTGCAGGAGCAGCTTGCGCGTCCGCACCGGATCATGGTTGTACCGCGTGCCAGCCTCGTATAGCGAGATATGCGCGTTTATCAGCCAGAGCTCGCCGTTCTCCGGCTTAACGTAGGCTTCGCGCACATTCACCATGCCGGCCCTGATCGACTTGATCTCGGTGCCGGTGAGGACGAGCCCGGCCTCCATGGTCTCCAGTATGGAGTAGTCATGGAAGGCCTTGCGATTGACCGTTACCGTCTTTTCCTGTTGCGCCATAGCTTTTCCATATTCTAGGGTATGCACCGCACCATTACAAAACGACAGCGACTCTGCTACAATTCCCGCGAACGTCAGCAAGGAGGCTACCCATGGCCGAACGGCTGGACAGGTTCTGGGTGGGCGTCGCCGCCTCACTTCTAGCGACAACGCTGGCTGGCATCATGGCCTTCTGGGTCCTTCTGCCCCACGAATCCGGGGCGCTCATTATCAGCCCACCACAGGGCGCCCCTCCAGCAGAACGTTTCGTCTACATCGGCGGCGCTGTCAGCAACCCCGGCCTCTACCCCTTGATGCCCGGCGACACCATAGATAACCTGCTGGCAGCCGCGGGTGGCCCGAAGGCAGACGCCGGAACTGGCCGCGTCCGGCTTGAAGTCAACAGCAGTTCCCGACTCTCCACGCCCCAGAAGGTCGACCTGAACCGGGCCGAGCCGTGGATTCTCGAAGCTGTGCCTGGCATCGGACCATCGACTGCACGCGCGATTGTCGAGTACCGATCCCAACACGGGCCTTTCCGGCTGGCGGAAGACCTGCTCCAGGTACGTGGCATCGGCGAAACCACCTTCCAACGGCTCAAGGTCTACGTGGTAGTAGAAGACTGATGCGTCCCGACCGACACTGGCTTCCTCCGCTGGCCCTGGCCTACCTCAGCATCTCCTGGGCCGCCGGCACATATCTGGGCTCGGTCCTCCCCACCCCATGGCTCGTGGCGTTTGCGTTAGCCCCGCTGCTTGCGCTGTTCCCCTTCCTGGCGGCAATGAGAAGACCCTCGCTGATCTTCCCCGGCTTATGCCTTGCCGCTGCCCTCGCAGGCGCGGTACGCCTGTCCACAAGCCTTCCACACCCGGACGAGCTGTCGATCGCCCGTTTCAACGACGCCGGTCTCCAGACCATTGTCGGCATCATAGCCCAGGAACCCGAAATGGGCCGTGGGGCCGTATCATTTCGGCTCGCCGTAAGCGGCACAAGGGAAAACGGCTCGTGGTCCAGTGCGTCGGGCGCCGTACTCATCCGGCTGAGGCCCTATCCCGAATACCACAAGGGTGACCGTGTCGAGCTGACCGGCAAGCCTAAGTCTCCACTGTCGAGACCCGGATTCGACTATTCTTCCTACCTGGCCAGGCAGGGGATTGCTACCGTCATGGACTATCCCAAGGTACTGAGATTGGGCGGAGGGACCCGCGGCCTGCCCGGTTGGCTGGACACGGCCCGCTCCCGGCTATCCGCCGCAATCGGACGGGCCCTCCCGGAACCCCAGGCTTCTCTCGGGCAGGCAATATTACTGGGCGAAAGGAAGGACATTCCCGGTTTCCTGAACAGCGCGTTCTCCCGTACCGGGACCATGCATTTGTTGGCGGTCTCGGGAATGAATGTGAGTATCGCTGCCGGCCTGTTGCTCGCCATCGGCCTATGGATCTTCGGCAGGCGCCGTTTCCACTACGTCTGGTTCGCTTTGGCCGGAGTCTGGGCCTATGCAGCGCTGACCGGAATGTCCCCGCCTGTGTTCCGGGCCGCGATAATGGCTACTGTGTTCCTGCTCGCAGAGTACTCCGGGCGGCAGGGAAGCGCGATAGTGGCGTTAACGTTTGCCGCGGCGGTCATGGTCGCCATCGAGCCCCTGGTGCTCTGGAGTGCTTCATTCCAACTTAGCTTCGCTTCGATGGCTGGCCTCATACTGTTGACGCCGCTCATCCAGGCTTGCGGAGCCAGAGCGGTGGCGCCGGCTGTCTCCAGGCTTCCCCTCCTGCGATGGCCACTCAGCTTCTTCATAAGTTCAACCGCGGTGACGCTGGGAGCGATGCTCACCACCCTGCCGCTCCTGGCCTATTACTTCGGCATCATCTCGGCAGTTTCGCTGCCCGCCAACCTTGCCATCGTCCCGGCAATGCCCGCCATCATGTTCTCCACGGCCGCAGTGGCCTTCGCGGGCCTCTTTTCCACCACGATCGGCTGGATCGCCGGCTGGGCAGCCTGGCCTTTCCTGACCTACATGATCGAGGCGGTCCAGATGTTCGCCCGTTTTCCCAACGCAGCCTGGGCCATCCCAACAGTCCCCCTGTGGACGGTCATCGCCTATTTCTCGGCGCTGGCGGTCTGCCTCTGGCTTTTCACTATGCCACCGCTCAAGCGCCTGAGCTCTCAGCAACTGGGCGCGGGCGCCGCGGTCCTCCACAGCAAGGACGGCGATGGAATAGTAAACGCTGCCAGGTGGTCCGCCCTCTGCTTGCTGAGCGCGTCTGTTTTCCTCTGGAGCGCCGTGTTGGGGCTCCCCCGAGACAGGCTCCGGGTCAGCTTTCTGGACGTCGGAAACGGCGATGCCATATTGGTCTCATCTCCCGGCGGAAGGCACTTGCTTATTGACGGAGGTCCTGATGCCCGAACCCTCAGGCAGCTACTCGGAGCCGAAATGCCTTTCTGGGCAAGAGACCTTGACCTTGTGGTGCTCACGCGCCCGCGAGCAGATCACCTGACCGGCCTTCTCGGGATCGTCGATAGCTACCGGGTCGGCCAGGTCATCGAGCCGGACCTGACGCGCGATTCATCCACGTTCCGTGAGTGGGGCAAGAAGGTCGCCGGCAGGGGAATACCCATTCGGCACGCGGTGGCAGGGCAAAAAGTGGACCTCGGGCGGGGGGCGAGCCTGCAAGTAGTGCACGCTGGTGGGTCGTCTTCACGGCAAGTCGACCAGGGGGCGCTGGTGTTGCGGCTGGAATGGGGGGAGACCAGTTTTCTGCTCGCCTCCGATGCTGGAAAGGACATTGAGCGTGAATTGCTCGCAACCAGGTCAGCGGTGGTAGCAACCGTCCTGAAGGTAGCAGCCCACGGGTCGCCGGCCTCTAGCTCGCCTGAGTTCCTGGCCACCGTCCGTCCAGCAATCGCCGTCGTATCTGTCGGGCGCAACAGCCCGCGGTTACCTTCGCCTCAAGTCACGGAACGCCTTGAGGGCCAGGTCGGGGAGGGCAACGTGTTTACTACCGCGGAGCGCGGCACTGTCACGATAGTGAGTGACGGCCGGAATGTGTGGGTGCAGACAGATAAGTAGCGGGAGGAGATTCTCGCCTCGCCAGACGACTCCGGCAAGGGGGATGAGGGAGGTCAGGACATAGGCAGCCTGACCTTCCTCCCGTGTCCAACTTCGTCGCGCAGGGCGGCCTGCTCCGATGCGCTCCTTCCCGAGAAGGAACGCCCGCACTGGAGGCACTTGAGGTCATGCGCCTCAATATCCAGGTACATGTCGCCCCCGCACGAAGTACACGCTTTCAAGAACCACTTGCCGCGCATTTTCGCCACCACCTTCCCTCCTTTTTCAGCCTGGCTTTCATCTGCCCCGCAACCATCGCAATTATGTCAAAGTACGTGGTCCGCTGATACGACCTAAGTCACACAATGAGACGAGAAGGCAGGGATTTGCTACAATGTCTTGCTCCTCTGCCGGGAGCGGGCGTGGGACATATGTGATGGACAACGTTGTCTTCCTCGAAAGACCTGAGCTCAGCAGTCCGTATCTGGTGCTCGCCTTCGGAGGATGGCCGGATGCTGCGGAAGTGGCGACGCGGGGAATCAACCACCTGGTCAGGCAGCTCAAGGCGAAGCACTTCGCTGAGATAAATGCCGAGGAATTCTTCAACTTCACCCAGTCCAGGCCGATGATGGCCGCAGAAGACGGCGCCGTAAACCAGATCAGGTTCCCCACAATCGAAGCTTTTTTCTGGAAGGCCACTACCGGGGACCACGACCTCATCCTGGTGCGCGGGGTAGAACCCGAGCTCAAGTGGAAGACGTTCGCGGACACGCTAACGAGGTTCGCGCAGGAATTGGGCGTGTCACGCATGTTCACACTCGGCGGCCTCTACGACAACCTCCCCCATACCAGGAAGCCGAAGGTAAGCGGCCTGGTGAACGCACTCGGATTGAAGAAGCTGCTGGCCCCCAATGGGGTCCGCCCGGTGGCATACCGCGGCCCCGCGGCCATACACACAGTCCTCCTTGCCACTTGCGCCAGGGCAAAGATCGAAATGATCAGCCTCTGGGGACACCCGCCGTTCTACATGCGGCCCGAAGCCAATCCAAGGGTCTGCATGGCGCTCGTGGAAACGCTGTCCAGATTCGTCGGCATAACAGTCGACCTTCAGGACCTGAAACTGGCCAGCGAACAGACCGATCACGCGCTCGACCACCTGGTAGCCGACAATCCACTCCTGCGCTCGCAGGTCAAGGAGATGGAAGACATCTACGACTCTGAAGCCAGGGGACGGGACAGGCCGCTCGAAAGCACCGATGCCGTGATACGGGACGTTGAGGACTTCCTGCGCAACGAGGGCAGCCGCGACTAATACCCAACTTTGGACCAGTTTCCTGCCGCACTGCCCGTTTCCCCTATTGACTGCGCATAGGTTCGGTGGTACGCTAGATGCAAGAACAGCAGAGGAGGTGGACATATGCCAGAGTTGCACAAATGGTATGTGGTGTTCCAGGTGGATAAAGCAGGCCCTGCTGGAACAAGCAGGGCGGCGGAAGCCCAACTCCGGGCCCGCAGCGTTCAGGAAAGCGGGCATTAAAAGTCTTCGCAGGCTGCCCCAACCGTCAGCGGCTGGCTAAAGGGCCTGGGTTGAGCGAGGTCAACAGAAACCGAATCAGAAGGGAGCACCCGGTGAACGGGTGCTCCCTTCAGTCTTTTCCGCGCCAGGCCCTCGTCCTTGACCAATCGATCTCTCCATTGTCCCTGCAACCTAGAAACCCGGCTTCCAGGAGGACACAGGCCAGCATCACACCTGTCAATCTCCTCGTCGCCTACGGCAGCCGGTTGAACCACAGCAATGAGAGCGTACCGGCGACAAGCATGAGCACCGCCGCCAGCGCGGTAAACCCCACGGTTACTTCGAGCTGCTGTGGTTTCAGCACCAGGCGGCTGCTCAGGCTCTCATATATATTGCCCAGGTCACTTTCCGTCTGTGCTTTGAAGTAGCTGGCAGCCGTCCTCTCGGCAACACGTTTGAGAGTTTCTTCGTCCAGACGCACCCGTATTGAATAGCCCTGGTTTCTCAGCACGGTTCCCTCGGCACTGCCCATGCCCACAGTATAGACGCGCACGCCGCGGCTTGACGCCCTGTCAACCACTTCCAGCGGAGGCGGGCCCGTGTTGCTCACGCCATCGCTGAGCAGGATGATGACTGCGGCACCGTAAGAGCCGGGCGGCACCTCACGCGGCTCTTGTTTCTGCTCCGCGCCAATCGGCGCATCCCTTGGCGAAGAGGCAGGTTTCGCATCGGCTTCTTCGAATATGGCGTCCAGTGAGGTGAGGATGCCGCTGCCAATTGCAGTGCGGCGCTGAGGCGTCAGGCGGTTGATTGCCGCCAGCACACTTTCTCGGTCCTGCGTCGGCCCCTGGACGATGGCCGCGCTATCGCTGAAGGAGACGATGCCGATGCGCACCCTGGCCGGTTGCTTCTGCACGAACACCCGTGCGGCAGCCTTGGCGGCTTCGATACGGTTTGGTTTGATATCTTCCCCCCGCATGCTGCCGGAGACATCGAAGGTGAGGATTACCGTGGCCTGTTGCGATGGCAAGATGACGGTTGCGGCGGGACGGGCCAGGGCCACGATCATGGATATCAGACCAATGGAAAACAGTATTGGCGGGATGTGGCGGCGGAACCCTGGTCCGCGTCCGACCGCCTCCTTCACCAGCGAAAGGCTCGAGTAGCGGAGGGCATACTTCTGCCGCCGCCGCTGCGCCAGGATATACAGGATGACCAGCAGCGGTGCCAGGGATAATAGCCACAACATGTTGCCCCAGATGAAAGACATACCCGGCCCCCTATCCACTCGCCTTTTCGATGGCCAGCCCTGGCGAGGAATCGAGTCTTCCTCCCCTGGCCGCTGATGCCGGCGACTTCTTCCTCTTTCGCCGGGCCAGCGCGAAGCGCAGTATTTCCGTTGCCAGGTCATCTTCAGTGGAAAGCGAAAGCACGTCCACCCCGGCGCGGCCAAATGCGAAGTTCAACTCGTGCTCGCGACGCCCCGCGACTTCGTAAAACCGTTTTCGGAAATGCCGGTCACTGGTGTCAAGGTAGAGTTGCTCACCAGTTTCGGCGTCCTCCATGATGACCGGGCCGATCTCGGGCAACTCCCTCTCACGAGGATCATAAAGGCGGACGACCAGGACCTCATGCCGTTGCGCCAGTGACTTGAGCAGCTTGTCCCACCCCGGGGCGCTCATGAAATCGGAGATGATGAAAACCAGGGACCGGCGCCTGATAATGTGAAGAGCAGCCTCAAACAGCGTCGTCAAGTTTGTGGCCTGCGCCCGTTCCAGCCGTGGCTGGCCGAGCAAGTCCCGGATGAGCCGCAGCACCTGTATCTTGCCGCTCCTGGCAGGGACCACTCCCTCCATCTTGCCGCTGTAGAATACCGCGCCCACCCGGTTGCCACGCCGTGTGAGCAGGCGTGCCAGCACTGTGACAAAATCTACGAGCAGGCTGCGCTTGAGCGTTCTCGCCGTGCCGAAATCCACTGACGGGCTCAGGTCAAGCAAGAACCACGCTGTCACCTCGCGCTCTTCCAGGTACTGGCGGACGTAAGGCGTGTTCATGCGCGCTGTGACATTCCAATCTATGTTGCGCACATCGTCCGTCCACTGGTATTCGCGCAACTCAGCCAGGTCCAGGCCGAAACCGCGGAACAGGGTCCGGTAGTCCCCTTGCAAGAGGCCGTCCAGACGGCGGATGACCGTCCAGTCAAGGCGCTGCAAGATATTCTCGGGACTACCCATGGTGCGTCGATTTACCCATTGAGAACACCGTGATATCCACGGACGATGGTCTACACGCTAACGTTGACACTGCTTCTGCCTGGCTCTGCCGGGACGGGAATCTTTTCCATGACTTTGTGCAGGATATCGTCGCCGGTGACGTCATCGGAAAGGGCCTCATATGAAACGACGAGACGATGCCTCACCACGTCCAGCGCCATGTCCACGATGTCCTGCGATACCACATAGCTCCGCCCCCGGATAAACGCCAAAGCGCGCCCGGTAACGATCAGGTTGATTGAGGCGCGAGGACTGGCGCCATACATGACGTATTTGGCGACGTCGGGGATGCCGAATTTCTCCGGGTGACGCGTTGCCGTCACCAGGCGCACTGCGTACTGGACGAGCGAGGGGTCAACGTACACCTTCTCTGTCTCGCGGCGGAGGTCGATGAGCTGTTCCGTGGTTATCACCGCCCTGATCGAGGACAGCGCGCCCGTCATCCGCTCGACAATCACGAATTCGTCAGTTTCGTTGGGGTAGTCCACGATAACTTTCATCATGAAGCGGTCCAACTGCGCCTCGGGCAGAGGATATACCCCTTCGGTCTCGATCGGGTTTTGCGTTGCCATCACCAGAAACGGTTCAGGGACTTTGTATGTCTCGCCGCCGATTGTGACCTGGCGCTCCTGCATCACTTCCAAGAGCGCGCTCTGCACTTTGGCCGGGGCGCGGTTGATTTCGTCGGCAAGCAACAGATTGGTGAAGACCGGTCCCAGTGATGTGCTGAACTCGCCGTTCTTCTGGTTGTAGATACGGGTGCCGACAAGGTCCGCCGGGACCAGGTCTGGTGTGAACTGGATGCGCTTGAAGGTGCCGTGTATCGCCTCTGCCAGCGTCTTGACGGTGAGCGTCTTCGCCAGACCAGGAACCCCTTCGACCAACAGGTGCCCTTGCGATAGGAGAGCGACCAGGACACGCTCCATCAAGTGGTCCTGCCACACGATGACCTTCTTGACTTCATACAGTACTTGCTCAATGAGTGGCGCTTCTTCGGGTTTCTTGGGCGTTTCTTCTACCATTCTGCCTCCCTACCACTTTGCTTCCCGCTCCGGGGGCCTGCACAGGACTTACAGCGGCGGCGCCCCCGCCAGTCCTCCTGCGGTCTCCATGGTGACTGCGAAACCGATACCAATGAAAACATCTTGTTCGGTCGGGTTCAACAGGGCGACGACAATACCCACCACCTCACCATCGCGATTGACCAGCGGTCCGCCGGAATTACCGGGATTGACCGCCGCGTCGAATTGAATCAGGTTCCGGAGCGTCTCGCCAGTTCCCGGCAACCGGTGGCTCCTTCCCAGACCTGAGACCACTCCTGCCGAGACAGAGGTGGGAATCCCAAACGGACTCCCCACGGCAACGACTTCGTCGCCGACGCGCAGCGTAGCAGAGCTGGCAAGCGTTGCCGGAACCAGATCGTCAGGGACCACTGCGGGACGGAGGACGGCGAGATCGTTCTCCGCCTGTGCCATGACGATAAGGGCCTCGGAATCGGTCCCGTCGGCGAAGAGCACGCGTACTCCCGCGGCGCCTCTGACGACATGAAGGGCGGTCAGGATGGTGCCGGTATCGTCAACTACCACGCCACTCCCCAGCGATGTGCCCGTCCTCCCTCTTCCCGGGACTATCGCCTCGACGCGGACAACCGAAGGCCCGACGACCCCATACGCCTGGGCAGCAAACGAAGGCTTGGCCGGCGCGTTCGCCAGGGACCGCTCCACGGCAACGTCAATGTCGCGCTGGGTCAGCCGCTGCGGCGGCGGTCTGGTGGCGTCATACAGGTACACACCGGCGAGCGCGATCAGCACGCCGGCCCCCATTAGCACAAAAACCTGGAAGCGAGAATAGAAGCGAGCGATACGGTGGCGCAGGGCTTTTTGCCGGGCCGGCGAAGGCCCGGGATCCGGCGGTGGCGGGGCATGGACAGGCGAAAACCGTCTACTGTAGCGCAACCCGTAACCCTTCTCGCGATCCGCTGCGAGCCCACCTCTCCACGGAGCGAGACCGTTTGAAACCCTGTGGGAGTCTTCTTGCCAATCAGGCGCCATCCCCCATAATGATTCCATCGCAAGGAGGTTAAGGCCATTCCAGCCTTCTTGCCTGATTACGCTGGAGCCGTTCATGCAAACGCGCTGGTTCAGGGTGCACGCCACCAATTCAATAGGAAGCCCGTTTGAAC
>JACPRR010000026.1 GCA_016189825.1 Chloroflexota bacterium | reverse complement strand
CTGGGACTCCCAGCCAACCCCCTGAAGACGAAGAGAATAATGAAATTGTAGTGTCCATAAAATGCGCGGATTGCCTGTTTCAGATTCGTTCTTGCCCCGTCAACGGTAAACTTGGGTTAACCGAGCCATACCTGGGCTTCGGAATGTCTCCCGATGGGCAGAAACAGATTACGCGAATCGTTGTAGACGTTAAAGCCGGTGGTAGCGAAATCTACGTGACAGAGATTGGCGGAACTCGCAAAACTTTGATTGCCAAATTTGACAGCACGGGTGGATGGTTTGGAGGGGGCTCGTGGTTCCCGAATAGCAACCGAATAGCCTTCGAGCAATGGTCTGCGCCTCCTGGGGGTAGCGATGGTATTTATGTCTTAAACGAAGATGGCAGTGGCCTGGCGAAGCTAGGTGTAGGGAGTGCCCCGGTGGTTTCCCCGGACGGCTCAAAGATAGCGTTCGTACACGGTGGAGATATTTGGACAATGAATTCAGATGGCAACAACCGCATCCAGCTGACGAATATTTCGGCATCTGAGTATCGACCGGCATGGTCGCCGGACGGCAAGAGAATCGTATTCGTTGTAAGTCGCAGCGGAATCTTTAGCAACCCGTTATGATGTCGCTGCGGGTCGCACCCCAGGGTTGCGAGGATGTTCTGCCCTTGTCGCCCGATTGCGCGTCTGATAACATGCAGATAGGAGACGGTCTCCGTACTCGATAGTGCGTGACTGCTGGAGCCAGATTCCGGTAAGCATTCAAGCGCAGGCTTTTGAGAGGTGAGAAATGTTCGGAAAGTCCTTCAAACTCTTCACCCTGTTTGGCTTCGAGATCAAAGTCGACTTGAGC
Source organism: Chloroflexota bacterium (assembly GCA_016189825.1). GTDB lineage: Bacteria > Chloroflexota > Dehalococcoidia > JACPPY01 > JACPPY01 > JACPRR01. Next base: position 7,211 of record JACPRR010000026.1, on the reverse strand, counting down.
TGGATAGTGATAGCGGTGCTCATTGCATGGACCTTCGCCAATGGCCTGTTCCCGGCGACGGTCGAAGGGCTGACGACCGCGACCTACTGGTGGATGGGGGTTGCGGCGGCAACGGGTCTCTTTCTCTCCATCATCTTTCACGAGCTGTGGCACTCGCTGATTGCCAGAAGATATGGCCTGCAGATGAAAGGGATAACGCTGTTTATCTTCGGCGGCGTATCGGAGATGACGGAGGAGCCGAAGAGCGCCAGAGTTGAGTTCTGGATGGCGCTCGCCGGACCGCTGTCCAGCGTTATCCTCGCGGGAGTCTTCTATGGTGCATACGGGCTTGCCCGAGGGGCAATACTGCCGGAACCCAGGGCGGTGACGGAAGTTTTCCGTAACCTGGGATATCTTAATCTTCTTCTTGCCGGGTTCAATATCTTGCCCGCCTTCCCACTCGACGGCGGCAGGGTGCTCAGGGCGGCCATATGGGCCGCGAACAAGAACATGCTCTCCGCGACGAGGATTGCTTCGTTAGTTGGCTCGGCTTTCGGTGTGCTGCTGATCGGCGGCGGGATATTGCTGGCGCTCTTCCTGGGCAATCCCATCGCTGGCATCTGGTACGCACTCATCGGCTGGTTCCTGTGGACGGCGGCGCGCTCCTCATACCAGCAGGTATTGGTCCGCAAAGGCCTGGAGGGGATTACTGTCGCGAAGCTCATGGAGGCGAAACCGGTAACGGTGCCTCGCGCACTATCGGTGGAGAGACTGGTCGACGACTATATTTACAAACACACGTTCAAGATGTACCCGGTCGTGGACGGCGACCGGCTCGCTGGATGTGTGACGCTTCAGAAGGTGAAGGATGTACCGCGCACTGAGTGGGGCGTGACTACGGTGGGAGCGATCGCAGCCGGATGTGCTCCAGACAACACCATCAGCCCGAGCGCTGACGCCATGGAAGCGCTGGCGCAAATGAGCCGGGGGAGGGTGAGCAGGCTCATGGTGGTCGATGGCGACCGGCTGGTCGGCATCATCACGTTGAAGGACATGCTCGAGTTCCTCTCGGTCAAGCTGGAGCTGCAAGATCACAAGTGAAGCCAGCAGAAGAGGGGCGGCCACCGGTCGCCCCTCTTCATATAACGCAGGCTCCGCGGAGCGGTTACTGCTTCTTCTGGGCGTCCACGTGGGGCTGAAGGAAAGGTTTGATCAGGTCGATGGGCAGGGGGAACATGACGATTGTCGTCCTTTCGGTGGCAATCTGAGTGATTGTTTGCAGGTAGCGCAATTGCAGGGCTTGTGGCTGCGCTGATAGCACTTCCGCCGCTTTTGACAACCGCTCGGAGGCCTGGAATTCGCCGTCGGCATGCACAATCTTCGCCCTGCGGTCCCGTTCCGCCTCTGCCTGCGCGGCCATCGCCCGCTGCATCGTCTCCGGCAGCTCGACGTCCTTGATCTCGACCAGGGTGACCTTGATGCCCCACGGGTTCGTCCCTTCGTCGATTATCTTCTGCAGCTTCAAGTTGAGCGACTCACGCTGGGAGAGAAGCTCGTCGAGGTCGGACTGGCCGAGCACATTCCGCATCGTTGTTTGCGCCAGCAGCGAGGTAGCCCTGATGAAATCGAGTACCTTCAGCACGGCGTCCTCGGGCTGCACCACGCGGAAGTAGACTACCGCGTTCACCTTGACGGTGACATTGTCCTTGGTGATAGCCTCCTGGGAGGGCACATCCATGGTAATCACCCGCAAGTCTATCTTGACCATGCGCTCGATGAAGGGGATCAGCAATATGAAGCCGGGGCCGCGAACGCCAACATAGCGGCCGAGGCGGAACACAACTCCACGTTCGTATTCCTGAACGATCCTGACCGCCGCCGAGACCACGATCAACAGTACGATGACGATGACGATGATGGCGATAACCATATTCCCTCCTATGCTACTATTCCTTAGGCTTCTTCTTCACAGTGAGTCTGAGGCCGTCCACGCATGTTACAACCACTTGCTCTCCGACTTCAACCTTTTCGCCTTCCGCGATGGCCGTCCAGCGCGCGCCTTCGACAGCCACAATTCCCTCCGGTTCGAGCGGGGTGATCGCAGTGCCACTTTGCCCAATCAGGCCTTCTCTGCCAGTCACCGATTTTCGCCGCTGACCTTTGACAGATGCTGCCACGATGAATATGAAGAACAGTCCCATAGCGATGGCGATGCCGGCAATGAGCCCGCGGTTGACCTGTATTGCCGCCGGACTGCCGCTGAACAGTATGAGCGAGCCGAGTACCAATATCGCTATACCTCCCGCCGTCAGTATTCCGTGGCTGGTAACGAAAACGTCGGCGATCAACAGCGCGAAGGCGAGAATGATGAGCATCACGCCGCCCCAATACGCGTTGAGCACGCCCAGCGCATAGAAGCCAAGGAGCAAGCACGCGCCACCCAGTACACCTGGCAAGGTCATTCCGGGATTGAACAGCTCGGCGATGACGCCAAGCCCTCCCAGGGTCAGCAGCACATAGGCAACGTTAGGGTTGCTGATGGCCTGGAGGAAGGACTCGACGAAATTCATCGGCACAGGTTCCCTGGCAGACCCTTTTATGCTCAAGGTTACACTCTGTCCTCCCGCCAGCCTGACAGTTCGGCCATCTACCTTTGACAGGAGATCGTCCACGTTGGCCGCGGTGAGGTCCACCAACTTGTCTCTTATCGCCTCGTCGGCCGAGAAGGACCTGCTCTGCCTCACCGCCGATTCCGCAAAGTCCGGGTCTCTTCCCCGCAGGGCAGCGATACTGCGCATGAAAGCGGCAGCGTCTTCCGTTATTTTCTGCTCCTCCGTGGGGGTGAGGGTCGTTCCCGGGGTGACCGGGTGTGCCGCGCCGATCCGGCTGCCGGGCGCCATCGCCGCGATGTGTGCGGAAAGGGTGATGAACGTGCCCGCGGAGCCCGCCCAGCCACCAGCAGGAGACACGAATACGATCACGGGGACTGTCGAGTTCAGTATTGATCCGACTATCCTCTGGGTTGTGGCGTAGTCTCCGCCCGGCGTGCTGAGTTCGATAATGACGGCGGCAGCCCCATTGCCCTCGGCCTGTGAGATGCCGCGGGCGATGTAGTCCGCAACAACGGGCACGATAACGCCGTCGACACGAAGGACATCGACTGGGGGTACTTTGGCGAGGGCAGCGCCCGCGCTGGCGATTGCCAGGACGAGCCCGATCGCAACCAGAAGAACACTGGCAAGGCGAAGCTTCATGAGTGCAGTTCTATCCTGGCCTGGCAAGTATTGCCGATATCCGTCACCATTATAGTGGACACATAGGCAGCAATCAATTCGGAAGGTTCCCTTGACATGGGGATTGCCCGGTGCTATCGTGGCCCCAATCTAATCCATCCCAGTTGAGGCGACAGTGTTAATGCGAAAGATTCCATGGCACCAGGACGCGGATGTCGTCATTATTGGTTACGGCGCCGCCGGGGCGGTCGCTGCAATCACGGCGCATGATGGGGGGTCTCAGACCATCATTGTGGAGAAACAGGACGGCAAGACCGCCTTGACCTCCAGCGCCATGGCAGCGGGCGTAATCATATGCCCAAATGACCTGCAGGGGTCAAGGCGCTACATGGAAGCGCTCTACAAGGTGAATGACGGTCTGTACTGGACCGAGCCGGATGTCATCCGGGCCTGGGCTCAATACACTTCGGAAAACAAGACGTGGCTGGAAAGCATGGGCGGGGTGATGGAGTTGAACCGGCGGGGCGGAGCGCATAACGTACCTGGCTTCGAGTCCATCGATATCTATCGCTTCCGCGGGATGGGGTTCGGTTTGATGCGATTGCTCCGCAGTCACGTCGATAAGCGAAACATTCCGGTAGTTGACAACACGGCGGCGACCGCACTTTTGCTTAACACCGAGGGTGAAATTGTGGGAATAGCAGCGCAGAATAGAGGCTCCGGGGACAAGGTCAACATTCGCGCCCGTCGCGGAGTCGTCCTGGCCACCGGTGGCTTCGAATTCAATGAGCAGATGAAATTGCAGTACCTGGCCGTTCATCCCTGCTATTTCACGGCAAGTCCTGCAAACACCGGAGACGGTGTGGTGATGGCCCAGGAAGCGGGAGCACAGCTATGGCACATGAGTTGTTGCGCTGCCGGATTGAGAATGAAGTTCCCCGAAGTCCCTTCCGCAATGATGCCCGCGCTGGGCGGCAAGCACTGGACTTCGCCCGGCCAGTCCGTCCTCGCTAATTTTGGAGGCGCCGGATTGCTGGCACAATATGCGGAACGTGCGGCTGCGGTTGCCGGCTACATAGTAGTTGACCGAGACGGCAAACGGTACACCAATGAGAACTTCAAAGTAAGCTCCGTTTACTACGAACTGCAGATGTATGACAGCAGGAGGCTGTTCTTCCCCAGAGTCCCTAGCTACTGGGTTTTCGACCAGCGGAGAATGAACGATGGCTACTTAGTTGGACGAAGCAGCGGAGCTGCGGGGCCAGGGCGTCTCTACGATTGGAGCCCGGACAACAGCAAAGAGTTGGATCGCGGCTGGATCAAGAGCGGGAACACTATCCGAGAGCTGGCAGGCAAACTGGGCATTGAAGCTGATGCCCTTGCCGCGACTGTCAGGGACTATAACCGCTACTGTAAGAACGGCATTGACATGGAGTTCGCCCGTGAACCCGCTACCTTAATCCCATTGAGGGAGCCACCCTACTATGCGGTACAACTGTGGCCCGGGGGTGCCAATACTCAAGGGGGCCCTCGTCGGGATAGTCAGGCTCGTGTGTTGAGGGCCGACGGTTCTCCAATTCCACGGTTGTACGGCGCAGGTGAATTGGGGTCGATTTACGGCATGCTATACCCGGGGAGCGGAGGAAACCTGGCAGAGTGCATCGCTTTCGGTCGCATTGCCGGGGAAGAAGCTAGCCACTGCCGGCCATCTTGAGCCCCGATCGAGAACAGCACGGTCCCCGGTAGGCGCCACCAACTTGAGGGCAGCTAGAAAAGGATGTAGAATGAGCCCATCTCCGAATACGGTGAACATATGACTCAGTCGCTTGAAAAGAGGGGCCAGGAGGCAAGTCTCAAGTGCCGTGGCTGCTACGACATGCAGCCTGGTGAGATGGCCCAGTTCCGCCATATTGAAGACGTATTCCGCGATAGCTGTCTCAAATGGGGGTACCAGGAGGTCAAGACTCCCACGCTCGAGTACATGCACTTGTTCACCTCGACTGGCACGCTCACCATGGGAAAGCTGAGCCGGGTCTACTCTTTTCTTGATTGGGACGGTTGGAGTGGCGAACGAGTCGTGCTGCGCCCGGACTGCACCATACCGGTCGCGCGCATGTACATCGAAGGGAAGGCAGGCAGGTCCGATCCAGCCAAGCTCTTCTATGTGATGAACGTGTTTGCGTTTGAGGACAGCGGCAGGGAGTCGAGGGAGAAGTGGCAGTGCGGAGCGGAATTCCTCGGGGGCAGCGGCCCACTTGCCGATGCTGAACTGATGTCGCTGGCCGTTAATGCTCTTGGCGCCATGGGTGTCAAGGGGGCGCGGCTCAGGCTTTCTCACGTTGGGGTACTGCGCGAATTGCTTAAGGGTCTGGCTTCTGGCGAGGATGACCAGAGAGAGATGCTGGACCAGATACTCGACGGCAATTGCGAAGCGCTCGCACGTATCAAGAACAATGAAGGTGAGTTGGGCAAGCTCGTCTCCCTGCTGGTCGATCATACGAGTAGCTCAGCGAGCCTGCTCAAGAATTGCCGCTCGATGTGCGGCGCGAATCTTGCCGCATTGGGCAAAGCTCTCGACGATTTTGTCGCGGTGGCTGAGTTGCTCGATTCGGTTGGTTGCCCTTACGAGATAGACATGGGCTCCGCCCGGGGGTTCGAGTATTACACGGGAGTCACCTTCCAGGTGTTCTGCGGCGCCAGCAACGTAGGAGCGGGCGGCCGGTATGATGCGTTGATACCCCTCATGGAAGGCGGCGACGTCCCGGCGTCCGGGTTCGGACTGTACATGGACCGCATGCTGTCGCTGGTGCAGGCGGGCGCTGGAGTGCAATCCCCCTGGAAGGGAATCCTCATTGAGACTGCCCACACCCCTGGAGCTGTCAAGGCGTCGTTCGACATCGCGCGGGTGCTCCGCGATGGCGGCTTTGTTGCTGACCTGGGCCTGCCCGGTCAGCGCACGAACCTGTGGAGTTGGAAGCTCGCGGTAGAGCCCAACGCATATGTTCTGACCGGCCCCGACGGCATGAAGTCCGAAGTCGCATCACCGCTCGAAGTGCTCAGGCTCGTGGGTGGCAGATGACTCGTCTCAAACTGGCCTTGCCGAAAGGAAGGTTGCTGGGCCAGACGCGCGAACTCCTGGTAAGGGCCGGCCTTGGTTTCGACAGCTATGTTGAGAGTGGGCGCCATTACCGGCTGGATTCGTCCACGTTAGCCGACATCGGCGCGAAGGTGTTCCAGGAACGAGACGTACCTATCCAGGTTGCCATTGGCAACTATGACCTTGGCATATGCGGCTGCCAATGGATCGAGGAGTTGCTCTCAGGATACCCGCTAGTTGGGCTGGTCCGGGTCATGGACCTGGAGTACGGGACCGGCAGCTTGCTGGCCCTGGCGAGCCAGTTCAGCGACTTCCGGTCTGTTCGTGATCTGTCGCGGACTGCCGGCTTCCTCCGTATCGTGAGCGAGTACCCCAATATCGCAGAATCAATGGCACTCGGTTGGCGATTGCGTCGGTTCAAGGTATTCCCGGTGTGGGGTGCGGCCGAGGCGTATCCCCCTGAGAACTCAGATGTGGCCATGTTGTGGCGCGACTCCGGCGACGCAGTGTCCGCTGAAGGGTTGGTCGCGCTGTCCGAGGTGTTGAAGGGGGGCGCATGCCTGGTTGCCAATCGTGCGAGTTGGAATAGCCTTGAGTTGGGCGAAGTCGTGGGGCGCATTTGCAGGGCAGTAAGGCCCGTGTCCGAAAGAGGAGGCCAGGGTGCTCCGTCTGCGGCGCGGCCCGCTCCGGAAAAGAACGGGACTGACTATGTGTGGCTAGCCTTGCCCGACGGTCATCAGCAGAGCCATGCTGCGAAGTTCCTGGACAGGGCGGGGTTAGTTGTCGAGGGCTACTCGGCCAGGGCGCCGAACCGGTACCCGGGGACAAGCTTGCCCGGACTGAGAGTCAAGGTAGTGCGTCCTCAGGACATGCCGATGCACGTGGCGAATGGAAACTTCGAT
>JACPRR010000025.1 GCA_016189825.1 Chloroflexota bacterium | reverse complement strand
CCCTTATGGAGTGAAGATGGCGTGCGGCCGGGGTGGAGCAACATTTCATTACTACTACGGCGGAAACATCGGCGCCTTGCCCGATGGCAGGAAAGCGGGAACGCCCCTGGCCGATGGCTGCCTGTCGCCAATGCAAGGCAGAGACTTGAAGGGGCCCACCGCAGTGATCAGTTCGGCTTCGAAGATAAGCCACACCCAGGGCGTGGTCACCGATGGCCTGTTCAACATGAAGTTCTCTCGCGGCCTCATGCAGAGCCGGGATAACCTGCAGAAACTGGTGGCCTTGATAAAGACCTATAACCAGCGAGGCGGTTTTCACGTCCAATTCAACATACAGGGGGCGGAGACATTGCGGGAGGCGCAGAAGCACCCGGACGAGTACCGAGACCTTGTGGTCCGCATCGCCGGCTACAGCGCTTACTTCGTTGAACTGGTGCCTGAGGTACAAAACGAGATCATTGCCAGGACGGAGCACGCGTTATAGGGTCGGTCTTGACTACGGCTTCGCTGCCGGGGGTACGATGAATGCCTCGTTGAGCGCGCTCTGAGAGCCGCCGGGGGCGGCGCCGCCGGCGAGAACGTAGATCACCTTCCCCACCGCAGCCGCACCCAGGCCGTGCCTTGCCGTGGGCATCGGCGGCATAGCCTGCCAGGAGTCGCTGGCCGGCTGGTAGCGCTCGTTCTGGTCGAACGTGCCCGTCGACCCCTCGCCGCCGAAAACATACACCATGTCGTCCACCACTGCTGATGCTATCCCACTCCGCGGCGTGGGCAGGGAGGCGCGCACCGTCCAGATATCCCGCTCAGGATCGTACTCTTCATTGACGCCGGTGTTTCTTGCGAACGTGCCGAACCTGCCCCCGATGACGTATATCTTGCCGCCAACCGCGGATGCCGCCACATGGTCGCGAGGCGTCATCAAAGGCGCCCGCGCAGTCCAGGTATCGGCGGCGGGGTCGTACACTTCATTTGCTCCTACATCTCCGCCGACGCCGCGGCCGCCAAGGGCATATATCCTTCCTCCCACTGCCACCGCCCCGAGGGCGCCGCGCGGCGTGGGCAGGTTGGCCCTGCTGGACCAGGCGTCGGCCGATGGGTCATAGGCCCAGACCGACGCCACAGGCCCGAAAGCGCCATCGAATCCCCCGATCAAGTAGAGCTTGCCTTCGAGAGAAACGGCCGCGGCATGATCCACGGGCCGTGGAATATCCGCACGCCTGCGCCAGCCGTCGGCGACTGGGTCGTACTCCTCGTTTGCCGCGGCGCCGGGGCCCAGTCCTCCCAATACATAGACCCTGCCGCCCAGTTCGGCCGCGGCCACTTCACCCCGGGCAGTCGGCAGCGGGGGCAGCATGGACCACACGCCGCCCGCCGCGTTTGAGGTCCCCTTCGCGGCGTCCGGGGCGGTGCCGGAAGCAGGACACGAGGCGGTCGCCATGAAAAGGGACACCGCTATCGCGGCTAGGACGGCCTTCATACTTCCATGATAAGCCATGGACCAGCGAATCTTGCTGAGGCTGTCCGAAGGGACGCAATCCGTACCTGATGCGAATAGCTCGGATTGCTTCGGTCCTTCCCGGGGGAAGAACGCTTTGAAAGAAGTCGTAGCTGGAAGTGAGGCCAGGACGACATACTATTGGCCTGCCTGGATTCCCGCTTCCGCGGGAATGACAGAAAGAGAGCGGCGACTTCATTGGGTACAGAGGACAGTCGAACCCGACTGCGTGCCCTATCCCGCTACTTCTGCCCGTACTCTTCGCGGAGGTTCCGCTTGAGCACCTTGCCCATGGGGTTGCGGGGCAGCGCCTCGCAGAAGACCACATACCTGGGGCGCTTGAAGCTGGAAATCCTGTTGCGGCAGAAGTCGATGACTTCCTCCGGCGTCGCCGTCTGCTCCGCCTTGAGCACGCAAACCGCCATCACTTCCTGGCCCCACTCGGTATCGGGAACGCCGATTACGGCGACTTCGTCGAGCTTGGGATGCGAGTGCAGCACCTGCTCCACCTCCTCGGGGGAGATGTTCTCGCCGCCGCGTATGATCATGTCGTCGGCGCGCCCGGCGAGATAGAAGTAGCCGTCTTCGTCCTGGTAGCCCATGTCGCTGGTGCGCAGCCAGCCCTCGGCGGTCATGGCCTGCCTGGTCTTCTCTGCGTCGTTCCAGTAGCCGCTCATCACGCGCGGCCCGCGGGCCACGATCATGCCGGTCTCGCCGAGGGCCAGGTCCGCGCCGCTCTCGGGGTCGATCACCTTCATCTCGACATCGGGGAGCGGGTGGCCGATGGAGGCCTGGAGGCGCCTCAGTTTCTTCTCCTTGAGCACGGGCTCGCAGCGCAGGTCGTGGTCCTCCGGGCCGAGCATACAGATCGTTGACGCGGTCTCGGTCTGGCCGAAGGCGTTGATGAAGCGCACCTCGGGCAGCATCTCGATCGCCTTCTTGACGACCTCGAAAGGCATGGGCGCAGCACCGTAGGTGATCACCTTGAGGCTGGAGAGGTCGTACTTGTTGAAGTCAGGGTCGTCGATCACCCTCTTGAGCATGGTGGGCACGAGCATGGCGCGTGTGGCCCTGGTCCGCTGCACGGTCTCCATCCATTCCTTGACCTCGAACTGGCGCATCATCGCCAGCGTCCTGCCCCCGTAGGTGGCAGCGAGCATCGCCTGTATCCCGGCGACGTGGTACAGGGGCACGGTGAGCAGGTTCACCTCGTTGACCTCGGGGTCGGCGGGCTGGACGTTGTTGAGCATATAGGAAGCGAACCCCGAGTGGCGCTGCGGGACGCCCTTGGGACGCCCGGTGGTGCCCGCGGTGTACATCAGGATAGTGACATCATTATCGTCGATCTCGGCGAACACTTCGTCCCCCGGGTACCCGGCGATAAGGTCCTTGTAGTACAGCATGTCGGGCTGCCTGGAATCGATCGAGACGTACTGCTGCACCGCGGGCAGGCTGGCGCGCATCCGGCGCGCCAGGTCCAGGTAGCGGTCGCCGACGAACAGGACCTGCGACTCTGAGTTGGTGAGCATGTAGGTAAGCTCGTCTTCCTTGGCCCTGAAGTTCAGCGGCGCCATTATCCCGGCGACCTTCGCCACCGCGTTGTATATCTCCAGGTACTCGTTGCAGTTGACCTGGATTACTGCTATGCGGTCGCCTTTCTTGATTCCCATAGCGAGGAGCGCGTTGGCCAGCCGGTTGGACCGCTCAGCGATTTGCGCGAAGGTGAACTCCTTGCCTTCGAAGATCACCGCCGGCCGGTCGGGTACTATGGCCGCGGCGATAGTGAGAAACTCGGTTGTATTCATGACTGTTTCGCTCCTTCTGGCAGGAGCCTCTTCCTCCGCACAATGAAGTTGTTTCGCTGACGGATATTTTGCAGCCGTATATGTTACTGTCAGCCGGATGGTTCGCGCAAAAGGGGAGGGACAGGGAATTGCAGCGGCGGCCCGCGGTCGCCCTACTTGTCCAGCCGCCTCGCGCACTGCACGTTGGCGCTCAACTGGCTTTCGAGCTTGATGCCGTCGGCGAGGGGCAGATCGAGCCCGCGTACCACAGCCTCCTTCACCGCTCGCACCGCGCGCGGGTCGTACGAGGCTATAGTGCGCGCCATTTTCTCCGCCGCCGGCAGGAGTTCCGGCCGGGAGACGACCGCGTTGACCAGGCCGAGGTAAAGGGCCTGGCGTGAGTCGAGCCTCGACCCGGTGAGCAGCATCTCAAGCGCCTTGCCTCGCCCGATCACGCGTGGCAGGGTCTGGGTCCCCCCCGCCGCCGGAATGATGCCGAGCTGGGTCTCGGGCAGGCCGAACTGGGCGTCGTCGCTCGCTATGCGGATGTCGCAACACAGAGCCATCTCGATCCCCGAGCCGAGCACAAAGCCATGGACCGCCGCGATAATGGGCTGAGGGACGCCGAGGAACCGGCCCCACACGTCGCGTTCCCAGCGCACCTGGCGGGCGACAATGGGGGAGGGCGCGGTGAGAAACTCGCTGAGGTCTGCGCCGGCGCAGAACGCTTTCTCGCCCGCAGCCTTGAGCACCGCGACCCGGACCTCGGGGTCATCCCTTATGGCGCCCAGGACCTCGTAGAGCTCGTCCCGCATGCGCATATTGTAGGCATTGAGCTTTTGAGGACGGTTCAGCGTGATGCATGCGACGCCGTCCTGCTTGTCGTAAAGGACCGTCTCGAACGCGTTCATTTTCCTTCGAAGTGGGGCTTCCTCCTTTGCAGGTACGAGGTGATGCCCTCCACGCGGTCGTGCGTGGTATGCATGAGGAAGTACAGGTCCGCCTCCAGGCGCAGCCCCTGGTCCAGGGTCATGTCCAGCCCCTTGACTATGGCCTCCTTGGCGAAGCGCAGGGAGTAGGGCGCCATGTCCGCCATCTTGAGCGCGAGCTCGTACGTCTCTTGCCAGACCAGGCGGGCTGGGAGCACACGGCTGAGCAGGCCGATCCGGGCCGCCTCGGCGGCGTCGATGGTCCCCCCGCCGAACAGCAGATCCAATGCCCTGGCCCGTCCCACGATGCGAGGCAGGCGCTGCGTGCCCCCCTCGTGTGGCACCCGGCCGGATTGGAGCTGGGGCATGCCGAAGCGGGCGCTGTCCGCGCCGATGCGAATATCGCAGGCAAGCGCCAACTCGAGGCCTGCCCCCAGGGCATCTCCGCCTATCGCGGCGACGACCGGCTTGACCACAGAGGCCACCAGCTCGGACGCCCCCAACCGCTCCTCTGAATCCCGGCCGCGGCAAAAGACGTTGCCTGCGCCGCGGATAACCGCCAGCCGTATAGAGTCGTCGTGGTTCGCGCGGTCGCAGGCATCGCCGAGCTGCGAAGCCATGGCGGCATCGAGCGCGTTGCCCGCCTCCGGGCGATCGAGGGTGATGATGGCGATGCCGGAATCGATTTCGAGCCTGACTGCGTCGTTGCCCAACGTTCTCCTTCGCTGCTAACACAAACGCCTGAGAATTTGTGGCATGGCCCGCAGGCAGGGACGCCTGCGCCACCCATGGGGATGCAACATGACTTAGTTCGCTTGTATTAATATGCGGGCATAACTTGGCCTCGCAATGTTACTTTCCCATTCCAACAGGTGTCAAGGCGAATTGACGTTCGTCTCAAACGCCGCTTATAATGCCCTGGAATACTGAGCATAGAGACAATCTGCATGCCAACGGACAAGCAGGTCCAGGAACGGGCCAGACAGCAAGGACTCCAACCCAAGAATGATGCCACACGCCACCTTTGCTTCAAGCTGGGGAAGGTGGTACGCCGGGTCTATAACCTGTACCACCAGCCTCTGGCCGTGTTCGGGCTGACCCCGTCCCAGCTTTTTGTGTTCAGCGCGTTGTGGATGGAGGACGGGATCAACTTCAGCGACCTGGCGAATCGCGTCGCGATCGACGTATCCACGCTCACCGGCATCATCGACCGCATGGAGAAGGTCGGCTTTGTGGAACGGCGGCCTGATCCCAAGGACCGCAGGGCGGTGCGCCTGTTCCTCACCGAAAAGGGGTTGGACACTGGCCCGGCCATTCTCAAGCTCGCGGACGATCTCGATTCCGTCATGAGAAGGCAGTTTCCCAAAGCCGACATGGAGACCTTTGAGCGGGTGCTGCGCGCTTTGGGCGAAGCGGAGGACTAGTACTCTGACGTCAGAGATGCGATGACGAAACCCGGCATTAGTACGAAATAGCCCATTTCGAGGCTGTCCGAATTCGTTGTTGAAGACGTCATTGCGAGACCCGCCTCGGGACGAAGCAATCCCATTTAGCACGAGCGTGGCTGGCGGAGCCCCAAGCCATCAGCCCGCGGCCGGGGTTCGGTGCTGAAGGGGATTGCTTCGCTT
>JACPRR010000280.1 GCA_016189825.1 Chloroflexota bacterium | reverse complement strand
GAATTGAAGCCTTTGCGGTACCCCATAATGTCCAGAAAAGCGGTCTGCACGCCCTTGCCTATAGCGATCCCGTCGGCTGGCATGTTGCTGATGCCCTGAACATACCTGGCCACTTCCTCATCGAGACGCTGCGGGGATACCACTCTATTGACGATGCCGAGCCGGTAGGCTTCCCGACCGTCGTACAGGCGAGGAGCGAAGCAGTGCTCCTTGGCGAGACCGATGCCGAACTGCAAGTCCCAGGAGGAGGCGCTGCCATCGTAATAGGGACCCATCGCGCGGGTCATCGGGTTGCCGATGACAGCGTCCTCGGAGGCGATGATCAGGTCGCACTGCATCGCCAGGTCGAAGGCCAGCCCCAGAACATGCCCGTGCAGTTGGGCAAGGGTGGCCTTGCTGCTATAGGCTATAGCGCTGGGGAACGTCAACTCCAGCCAGCGGTCCGCCGTCAACATGCGCCTCAGACTGGGCCGGCCGGCCGTCTTCTTGGGCTTCTCTATCTTAACGCCCCAACTGGTTTGCGGATCGGTGAACGCCGATGACAGGTCCGCCCCGGAAGAGAAACTGCGACCGGCGCCTTTGATAACAACCACCTTCACCGCGTCGTCTTCCTCCACGTCCGCCATGGCCCTCATGAAATCCAGCTTGAGCCCCTGGTTAATGGCGTTCAGCTTCTCCGGGCGGTTGAGGGTGATCGTTGCAAGGTGCCTCCCGCGGTCCTTCTCGTAGATCACATTTTCGAAGTCCATGTCTTATCTGCCTCGACTCCCGGCGCCGGCCCAGCTTTTCCGGGCGACCTTGTTCCGGCTGTCCTCAGGGCCTCATCTCTTTATCGTGCGTGAGGTCCAGTAGCTCCGCTCGGGCAGCTTCTCAACGGGCACCAGGGGCACGGGCGGTTTCCTCCCCGGCTCCTCGCAGCCAAGCATGTCGCGCCTCAGTCCCATCTTGCCATCCGAGAACACCCTCGAATCCATCTCGCGCAGCGAGCCGGAGATCAAGGGCCTGAACTCCATTTTCTCCAGGACGTCCTTCTGGAGATCGATGCCCGGGGCGATCTCTATGAGCTCGAGGCCGCCCTGGGTAAGCTGGAACACCGCCCGTTCAGTCACGAACAGGACCGGCTTGTGCTGACTCCCCAGGTATTTCCCGCTCATCGTAACGTGGTACAGGCGATTGACGAACTTGAGGTTTCGGCCCTCCTCCACGATAACCATGCAGCGCTTGTCCCTGTCTATCTTGACCCGGAGTCCCCCTTGTGTAAAGGCGCCGGTGAAAACCACTTTCTTGGCGTGATGAATGATGTCGGCCGCCCCACCGGGGCCCCGCAGCACATGCTTGGAGAACCTGGTCAGGTTGACGTCGCCGTCTGGATTGACCTGGCCGAAGCCTGAGAAACTGATATCCAACCCACCTCCCGTGTACCAGTTGAAAACGTCCTGGTAACAAAGCCACGAAGTCGGATTCACGTGGACATCCCTGCCGTAGCTGATCCCGCCCAGTGCGCCGTGTTCACGAGACACCGTGATCAGATCCTGTATGTCCTCCTCAAGGGTGAAGACGGCAAGCCTCCTCGTCGGTATCCCCGCTCCAAGATTCACGACCTGACCTGCCGCCAGCTCCATAGCCGCTCTGCGGGCCACCACTTTTTCAGCGTCGAGGGGATACAACGGGGCTGGAGGCGGGGCCACCCGCGCTCGCCCGTCGATGCCAGGGTCGTACTCACCGGGGAAGCGCTCGTGCTGCCACTGGTCTTCAACCACGACGACAGCATCGACCATCACTCCCGGCACCACGACCATGCGAGGGTCCAGGCTGCCCCTGGGAACGACTCTTTTCACCTGGGCGATGACCTTCCCTCCCCAATTGCTAGCGGCCATTGCCTGGTACAAGACGCTGAGCGTCAGCGGCTCTTCCTCGAGGCTCAAATTGCCGTCCTCGTCAGCCGTGGTGCCCCGGATAACGGCGACGTTTATAGGGAAAGACTTGAGGAAGAGCCATTCTTCTCCCTCGAACTCGACTACCCGTATCAGGTCTCCCTTCGTGACGTCGTTATACTTTCCCCCCTGGAGACGTGGATCAAGATAAGAATGCAGGCCGACCTTCGTGAGCAGACCAGGGCTCTTCCTGGCAATCTCTGCCAGGAGCTGATTTGCCACCCCCAGAGGTATCGCGAAGGCTTCGATCTTGTTGTCCACCACCATGCGGCAATGGTCTGGCTCCAGATCGATTCCCAAGTGCGCGGTAATCAGTCTCCTGATGAAACCCTCGTAGGCGAAGTGCTCCATGCCTACGCTGACCACCGTGGAGCATGGCTCAAACAGCGTCAGGTCGCGCGGATGCCCTTCCGTGAGAAACTTCGCCTCGAGCGCGCCCAACACCCTTTCTGGATTCAATATGCCGATACAGCCAGACCACGTGATGGTATCGCCGTCCCTGACCAGCTCAACGACCTCTTCGAGAGACCTTATCTTGTTCATGTAGTGATGTCGCATCCCTATGGGTGGCACAGGCGTCCCTGCCTGTGCGTTATGCCACAAATTCTAAGGCGTTTGTATTAGCACGCAGCTACCCGGTCCCTCAATAACGCCTGCCAGTTGGAGGGCAGCTCGATTCGCTTGGAAACCGGGTAACCTACATACGAGTTCTGCCCGCATACCAGGCAATTGTCCCTGGCCGGGTCACCGCTCACGATAACTATGTAGTCGTCTGGGGACCAAACCATCGGGACCAGGCGATCGGGGTCCGTGGATTCGCAGTACTGTCGCGGGAACTTGCCCTGCCGCACCGCCTCGCACAGCGTGCCCTTGTCCCGACACAACTGTTCGAGCCTCTTCGCGGGAACCCTCGCATGCTGGTACAAGTACCGTCTAACATCTGCCCTCGAGTAGCCGCTTTGGGCAATGGCCTCCGCCACACAAGGACTCAACACAACTTGCGGCATTGCGCTGAGTCCCGAAAAGGAAACCCTGAACAAGTATACCTGGATATCTGCGACAGCAGCGGCCAGCTTCTCGAGCATCTCCTCGGCTCTAGATGATCCAACCGAGACCAGCATGGCCGTGGAAGTGCAGGAGGTGACAGTCACGACGTTCTCACCCGCATCGAACCCTCGGTCAACGCTTAACGGTTGCCACCCGATTCGAGCCACGGCGTCCTCGTTCTCCGCCAGCACCACCCTCCACGTCCCGCCAAAGGTCGCCTTATCCGTGCTATGTGGCAAGAATCCAGCCACATTCCTCAGGTATAGCCTCAAGAAGCGTCCGATGCTGGTATTGGCCTGAAAGCCTACCCGGAGCGCCCCCTGCTCGAAGTTGAACCCCAGGTCCTTGATTACCGGCCCGTTCATGATAATCAGCGCTTCGGTGCCCGCAGTCGTCCCCATGTACTCATGGCGGAACGAGGGGTCGGCCAGGGCCTCCACGATTGCCGTCAACACCGGCATGTACTCGGGGCGGCAGCCAGCCATCACGCCGTTCACGGCGATGTTCCACACAGTGGCCTCCCGTTTGTCCGGTGACAGCACCCCGACCACTTCATGAGGGGCACGGTCTGTGTAGCGCAGGAACTCCTCCACCTTGGCGGCGGTTGGGGGTACAATCGGCAGTCCGTCACTCCATTTCCTCTCATAAAAGAAACTGTTGACTTCCTCGAAGGTACCCCGGCAAACGATGTCCCGCGGTCCAATTGCTTCACGATTCGGCTTCTTCTGTGCTGGCTGCACAGTCAACGCGCTGATAATCTGATCGACGAGAACACTCTCTACGTTCTTGCTAAGCTCATTATCCGATTGGAGCAAAACGTGTCCGGGATACGATGCCACTGGCAAATGGTGGATTCCAAGGGTTCCAGCAACGATGTGCGCCTGCGGCACAAAGCCGCTGCATATGATCGAAGCAGTTGGAATCCCCAGTTTCTCTACCTCGATACTTGCCCGCACAACTGCGGGCGTGCAAGCCCCTCAGCAACCCACACCGGAGATGACGGCTTCGCACCCGGTTTCCTTGAGTTTCTCCGGCAAGGCCGCCAGCACCTTCGCCTCTTCGGCCCCGTGCGTGGAGCCGAACTCCTCGTAACTTACGAACCGGATACCGGCAAACCGCCGGGCCAACTCCCTCTCTATGGCCGGGAAGATCACATCGCCCCGGTAGATCCACCCCCACAGCTCTCCTACTGTCTTCCCTTCCAGGCTATCGAGACGGCTGGCGGGGCTGGTCTCCTCAATGACCTGCATCCCCCGCGGCCACAACACGCTATACATTTGCCCTTCCTCGTTCGGCTGGTGAATCCTCATGCCCTTTCAGACAGGCGCTGCCCTTCAGCTCAGGCGAATAGCTACCTCGTTGTCTTCCCATTCAAACTCGCCATTCAAGCCGGCTTCCCGTGTTATCCTGTCCACATAGTCGAAAACCTGTTGCCCCCTGGCGTCATGCCCCAGGACCTCCGGCTGGCCGGACGTGTTTATCAAGCAGGGAACGTATCCTACCTGAGATATCCGCCCGTCCTCCACGATGCACCTGGCTATGATAGTCTTCCTTGCCTCAGGGTGGAAAGGGAAGGTAGGATACTCAGGGTCATGTTCGAAGTGATAGAGCTGCCTGCTGGCCAGCGCCCACGTATCGAGTGGCTCTCCAGGCCGACGCGGCATCCTGGGAACGACGGTAACAAAGTTTCCCAGGCCATGGAAGATGACCTTTCCTCTATATACCTCGATCCCCTTCAGAATATGGGCGTGGTGTCCCAGTATCAGATCCGCGCCGGCGTCAACGGCGGCATGAGATACCTGCCGATCGTAGTCGGCCAGCGTAACCGGCGTGTTGGTGATTCCTTTGTGCAACGCCACGATCAATACGTCGCAAAGTGGCCTGAGGTGGCGTATGTCATCAAGTGCCGACTCCAGGCTTCGGGGTTCAGCAAGAGTGAACACCGTGGATGGCCCGCCCGGCGTAGGGAACGACGGTTCGTAGTGAGTCAGGATGCTTATGTACGCACACCCCGCTTTTTCCGGGCTGGCCCATGCTTCCCTGGGTCCAACACAGTTATAATCCAGGACGCCGACCCGGATTCCGTGGCGTTCGACCAGGATGGGGCGCCGCGCCTCATCAATGTTCATTCCGGCGCCCGTTGTCGAAATCCCGTGGTCGTGAAGCCACTCGACGGTGTCTTGTATTCCCGGGAGGCCATAGTTCCATATCAGGTTCCCGGCAAGTGTTATGATGTTAAACCCTGCGAAGGTCAGGCCACGCATGTTGTCCGGATCAGGAGCAGATATCACAGTGGGCCGGGTGCGGAAGGTGCTTCTGGTATAAGGTACCTCACCCTGACCGATGACGACATCTCCGCTCTTGAGGATGGGCTGGGAATAGCGGAAATAGGATTCAGGGTCCGGCATTCCCAGGATCAGATCCCCAACTGCGAGGACCTTCAGCCTGTTTGCGCCCTCTAGTCGTTTCCCCTGGAGCCTGTCATTCATGCCTTTCGTGACGCCACTGACCGTGCTAGCTTCTCCGCCTCGCCGGCCTTCATTCTGTAGCAGTAGTCCTCAGTGGGGAACTTGCCCTCATGGACCTCCTGGATATAGTCGCGAAAGGCCTTTCGCATGGTGTCAGCCAGGGTTGCATATTTTTTTACGAACTTGGGGGTGAAGGCCTCGAAAATCCCGAGCAGGTCGCTTACGATCATGAGTTGCCCATCGCAATGCGGCCCCGCTCCGATGCCCAGCACCGGTATGCGAAGGCTATCTCGGATCAGCCTGCCGGTCTCCGGCGGCACCGCCTCGACCAGGAGAGCCGCCGCTCCAGCTTCCTGGACGGCCCTGGCGTCCTCCAGCAGGGCCAGCGCTGCGTCAGCGGTATTGCCCTGGGCCTTGAAGCCGCCAAGCTGTGCCGAGCTTTGCGGCGTCAGCCCTATGTGTCCGATCACCACCATTCCGGAGTCAACTATCCCGCGTATCTGTGGGACGACACGTTTGCCACCCTCCAGCTTGATGGCGTCGACACCCGCCTCTTTGTAGAACCTGCCGGCGTTCAGGATGGCATCCTGGACAGACTGCTGGTACGACAAGAAGGGCATGTCTCCCACGACGTAGGTGTTGGGGGCGCCTCTGCGGACCGCTTCCGTATGGTAGATCATCTGGTCCATGGTTACCGGCATTGTGCCGGCGTAGCCGTAGACCACCATGCCCACGGAGTCGCCAACGAGGATCATATCCATCCCCGCCTGCTCGACCAGACCGGCAGTAGGGAAGTCATAGGCAGTGATCCAGGTCACCTTCTCTCCCCGCTGCTTCATCTCGTACAGATCGATAATGCTCTTCTTTGCCACGGCTCCTCCTTCTTCACGCCAAATTGACGGGTCATTTCCTTCCAGTCCTGCCAGTCCCAACGACAAGGGACCCTGAAGGTCCCCTAAGGTTTCGCCTTTTGGGAGAGCCTTTCCCTGAACCGCGAGTCGTCTACGATGGCTCTCGAGTGTGTGCCCTCGCCGATCTTTTCCTTGTCGTCCCAGGCTTCCACCTTGAAGGAAATCCGCCGCCCGTCGACCGCGACCACTTCCGAGCGAGCGCGAGCATGCATTCCCACCGGTGTGGCCGCGAGATGCTTCACGTTGACCTCGATGCCGACGCTGGTTTGACCCGGGTCCATCTGCTTTTTCATTGCCGCAATGCTGGCGTTCTCCATCAAGTTGACCATCGCCGGCGTGGCATACGCGGGAACGAGCCCGCTATCATTGGCGGCCGCAGTCAACTCGAAAGTGACCGTCTGACTGGACTCGCCGACAAGACCGGGTGTGACCTGTCCCATTACCGTTTTCCTCCTGTAAGAGTCGATTTGTGTCGTCCGAAGCTAGTCATCGCCAGATTCACAAGGCGCCCGCCCCTCTGAGGCTGGCGATATCATCCCAGGTATACCCGTATTCAAGAAGCACTTCCTCGGTGTGCTGCCCCACCTCGGGGGCCTCACGCTGAATCGCGCAAGGCGTCTTGCTGAAGCGCATGGGAAAGCCTATCAGCTTTACCGGACCGAGCGCCGGATGATCGAAATCAACCACATACTGGTTCTCCAGAACTTGCGTGTCCTTGACCGCCTCTTCGATAGTGTTGACACGATCGTAGGCAAATCCACATGCTTTGTCCTTGAACACCTGGAGCCACTCTTCCCGACCCCTGGAGGCAAATATCTTGTTCACAAGGGCGTTCAGCTCCACATAGTTTTCCCTGCGGGCGCGGGACGTGGCGAAGCGCGGGTCCTTTTCCAGTTCCTTCATGTCCAGGGCATCGCACAATTGAGGCCAGTACTTGTCCTGCTGCCCTTCCCCCAATGCCAGCCACTTCTTGTCGGCGCACAGGTAGGTGTTCAAGAAGACGCTCTTGGTCCGAGTACGGCTATGGCGCGGGAAACCCCGGCCGCGCAAGAGGGCCATATCCACGTTTATCCCCTGGAAATGCATTGCCGAACCTAGCTGAGAGACATCAACGCGCTGCCCGGCGCCGGTCCGCTGGCGATGAAAAAGGGCCACGCAAATGGCGAACGCCAGCATGGTAGCTCCCAGCTGGTCCATGGTAGCTCCCACAAGCCCTACAGGTTCATCGAATTCACGCTCGCCGGCAGCCCACATCAGCCCGGAACGGGCGAGTGTCAGCGAGTCGAAGGACCGCCGGTCCTTGTCCGGGCCCTCCGGACCGTAGCCGGAACTCGCGCCGTATATGAGACGAGGATTGCGTTGGGACAAAGCATCATAGTCAAGGCCCAGCTTCTTCAGCGTAGTCGAGGAGTAGTTGGTGACGAAGACATCGGATTTCTCAATGAGCCGGTACAGTACCGCCCGCGCCGCCTCTTTCTTCAGGTTGAGAGTGATGCCCCGCTTGTTGCGGTTGGCTGTTTCCACGGGTATCACGCGACCTCCCGGCAGGACCACGCTGGCATCGCCCTGGAGCACGGTCAGCCCGCGGTAGGGGTCGCCCCGAAGGGGCTCTTCCACCTTTACTACTTGCGCGCCGAGGTCGCCGAGAATGTAGGCCGCCCCCGGCCCGGCATGAAACCCCCCAACGTCTATGACCCTTATGTTGTCAAGTGCCCTGGCGACTTGAGTTCCCATTAGCTTTTTCTGGCTCACCAGCCCTTTGCTCGCGCGTCTTTACCTTGGTGAACCGGGCATCGTTATCCCAAGCGCCACGCGTCCGCTCGTCCCTCGCCACAAAAAACGTCCGGGCACCCTTCTTACTGCGCTCTCTAAAGTATATGTACTCGCCAGGATCCCACCGCATGTTCCCGTGAACGACGTGATGCATGTACCCTGCGTTCAGCCCCTTTCGATATCCCATGATATCCAGGAGGGCGATCTGCATGTTCTTGCCGATTGTGATCCCGTCCGCGGGCATCTCGCAGATTCCCCGGGCGCATTTGTCAACCTCTTCGTCCAGACGGTCCAGGGGTACGACCCTGTTGACGAAGCCACGCCGCATTCCTTCTTGCGCATCATACAATCTGGGAGCGAAGCAATGCTCCTTGGTAAACCCGTTGCCCAGCCGAAGGTACCGGGCGTAAACCGTGCCATCGTAGAACCCACCCATCGCCCGGGTTTGCGCGTTGCCCACGACAGCTTCCTCAGAAGCAATCACCAGATCGCACTGCATCGCAATGTCAAACCCCAGGGCCAGGGCGTAGCCCTGCACACGGGCTATAGTCGCCTTGTTGCAACGCCCGATCGACGAGATGAACTCAAGACACTGCCAGCGGTCCCAGGTCAACATACGACGCAGGCTGGGCCGTCTTGCTTTTTCCCCTGGATGCGGCGCCTGCACCCCCCAGGTCTCCGGGTCGGTGAATGCCACCCCAAGGTCTATGCCGGAGCAAAAGGCCCGGCCGGCGCCCTGGATGATAACTACTTTTATTGCGTCGTCCGATTCCGCATCATGTATTGCCGTCAAGAACGCGTTCTTCATCGCATGGGTGATGGCGTTCAGCTTCTCCGGCCGGTTAAGCGTGATACGCGCGACCCGCTGCGCACGGTCCTTGTGATAGATTATCTCTTTGCACTCGTCCATTTCGCCTAGCTTGCCTGCCCGTGTCATCCGGTGTAGAGCTTCTCGATCCGGGGTCCCTTTCACGCCCTGGCCGGCTTGAATAGGGCATCGTTGTCATATAGCCCGCGGAAACGCTCGTTGGCCAGTCTCATAGCCTCCTTCGCGCCAAGCTTCATCCGCTCCTTGTAGAAGTTGTGCTCATCCGGTTCCCAGCGCATGTTGCTGAGGAGGGTCATTCCTTCGTAGGCCACGTTCAATCCCTCGAGCAACCCATGGATATCCTGGTAAATCGCCTCCACGGCCTTGCCGGTGGCAATACCGTCAGCAGGCATCTGAAGGATGCCCTGGACATACCTGCCGACCAGCTCGTCCAGCTCGCGACGCGGGGCGACATTGGTGACAACTGAGCGACGCAATGCCTCTTCTGCATCCAGAAGCCGCCCGGTGAACATCAGGTCCTTGGCCAGCGCCATGCCCAATCGCAAGTAGTAGGCCATGGCGCCGTAGACCGTGTTGGGCCCGAAGACGCGGGCTCCGGGATGGCCCAGCAAGACATCATCTGAGCACACGATGAGGTCACAGAGCAGGGCGACACTGAAGGCGTCACCGAAACACGACCCGTGCACCTGAGCTATGGTGGGCTTGTTGCAGTACGCTATGCTGCCCAACACGTGATGGGTCATCCACCGGTTATGTACCAGGCGGCGTCGCTGGCTGGGCCGGCGTGGCCGTTCCTTGCCCGGCGTTGGATCTTCCCATCCGTAGCCTTCCCTGCCCTGTAGCTCCATGTCCTCCCCGATGCTGAAGCAATCGCCGGCTCCCTTTATTACCACTACCTTCAGGTCGTCGTCGTTGTGCACGTCGGTCATCGCGGAGGCCAGTTGGCTCCACATCTCCCGATGCAGCGCGTTGCTCTCTTCCGGCCGGTTAAGAGTCACCACCGCTTTGTGCTTTTCGCTGTCCTTTTCCAGTATTACGTACGGTCGTTCTGCCATACTTTCTTCCCTTCCGACGTGGTGCTTAAGACAAGAGCCGGTACCCGGCCGTCACAAGACGACGCCTGCGCTGGGCCGCCAACAACGAGATGCGCATCTGGCGAGGGTCTGCGCACACAGG
>JACPRR010000282.1 GCA_016189825.1 Chloroflexota bacterium | reverse complement strand
CACATGATTGTTCCGAGGGAGGGCTCGCGGTGGCCCTCGCGGAATGTTGCATAGCGGGCAAGCGTGGTTTCCGCGGCGCCTTTGTCAACCTGAAAGGACGGAAGGATGCTGCATTGTTTGGCGAGACGCAATCGAGGATCGTCCTCAGCATTCCTCCAGGACATCGGCCCAGGCTGGAGAAGCTCGGACAGAAACACCGTGTCATCCTCTCCCTGCTGGGCAAGGTTGGCGGCAGACGGTTTACCATCCCCGGCTACCTCAACCTCCCCCTGGAACAAATCGAACAGGACTGGCGTGGCGGCGCCACCGTGCCCGGGAAATAGGGACTGTGGCTGAAGTTCGGCCGTTCCGCGGCATTCGCTTCGTTCCAGCGGTCGCCGGCGACATCGGTGGCGTCATTTGCCCGCCCTATGACGTGATCGACCCGGATATGCAGCGAACGCTTCATGCCCGGAGCCCGTACAACATCGTGCGGGTGGAATACGGGCTGACCCGGCCCGGCGACTCGGAAGCGGACAACAGGTACACCCGCGCCGCAGCATGCCTCGGGCAATGGGCAGCAGAAGGCGCCTTGCGGCGCGACAGGTTGCCTGCGTTTTATCTTCACCATCATCACTTCACTTACCAGGACAGGCCAAGAACGAGGCGGAGCGTGTTCGCGGCAGTCAGGATCGAGGAATTCGACAAGGGCATCGTCCGCCCGCACGAAGGTACCGCCGCAGTGTTCAAGGCGGACCGTTTGAAGCTGATTCGGGCCACCCACGCCAACACCAGCCCGGTGCTCGCCATGTACTGCGACCCTGGCGGCGCGGTGGCCGCCGTCATGGAGGAAATGGAGTCCGCACCGCCGTTGTTCAACCTGGCTTCCGCGGAAGGCGAAAGCCATACGCTGTGGGCGATGCAGGACGAGGGACAGCAGCGCAGGCTTTCGGCAGTCTTCGACCGGCAGGGCATCTACATCGCCGACGGGCACCACCGCTACGAGACAGGGCTTGCCTACCGCAACGAGCGCAGGGCGGCCTCGCCGGCCGCCGGAGACAGCGCCGCTTTCAATTTCATCATGATGTCGCTCGTTGAGCTTTCGGCCCCCGGCGTGATAGTGTTGCCAACGCACCGGCTGGTGCGCGGTCTGGACGACGGTTCCCTGGCCAGCCTGCGGGACCGGCTAGCCCGCTATTTCGAAGTCGAGCCCCACCGCCTGGACTCACCCCGGGCAAACATGCTGGCCACCGCGCTCAGGGCAGAAGACCGGCGACATGTGACCCTTGGGGTGCTGGGGGCGGGGGCAGGCATGCTCGTGCTTCGCCTGCGGGACCACCGGGCAGTGGCCAACCTCATGCCTGCGGAGCGATCCGAGGCGTATCGGAAGCTCGACGTCAGCGTACTGCACCATGTCATATTGCAGCACATCCTTGGCCTGAGCGAGGGACAAAATATCTCCTACACCAGGAGCGACATCGAGGCCTGGCAGCGCGTCGCCGCTGGTGAGTTTCAGCTCGCCTTCCTCTTGAACCCGGTTGACGCTCACGCCATCAAAGCAGTCGCCGGCGCAGCCGACAAGATGCCGCAGAAGTCGACGTATTTTTACCCCAAGGCTCCGACAGGGCTTGTCCTCAACTGCCTCGACGACGAAATATAGTGGGCCTGGCGCACCAAGGCGCGCCGGGGAACAATAATTATGTCAGGTCCATCTTTACGCTTGGGGGCGACTCTGCTATAGTGTTTCACCGATGTTGCTATATTTTGCCGCCAGACTATTGAGTTTCCTGGCACACCGGCTGCCACACAAGACCCTGTACCTCATCGCGGCCGTGTGCGGCGACATCCTTTACCTGGTCTGGGCACGGGCGCGCCGCATCGCCCAGGAGAACATGTCCCGCGTTCTCGGCCCCGGGGCCAACAGGAAACAGGTGAACCGCGCCGCCCGCGAGTCCTTCCGCAATCTCACCCGGTACTACGTCGAGTTCCTGCGCGGCCAGGAACAGTTCCTTGGCAAGGCAAGCTTCTCCGGCATGGAGTATGTCGACGAGGCGCTGGCAAATGGCAAGGGGGCGATTGTGGTCGGCATGCACATGGGCAGCCTCGAGGTAGGCGGCCTCTCGGTTACCAGGAATCACTACGCGTTCAATGTAGTGGTAGATGCGCAGTTTGGCAACGCGCGGGTCAACCGCTGGATCCAGAGGATGCGCGCCAAGTTCGGCATGAAGGTGATCGCGGCCAGGAAAGAGGCCATGCCGAACCTGGTCAAAGCGCTGAAACGCAACGAGGTGCTTTGCCTCCTCATCGATTGCCCGCATCTCGGCAATATCAAGGTCAAGTTCTGCGGCGGTTCCGCCAGGGTCCCCGGTGGCGCTGCCGCGCTTGCCCTGCGCACCGGGGCGAAGATCGTTCCCGCGGCGGTAGTCCGCACCAAGGGCAACCGCTTCGCTACGTCGTTCGACAAGCCCCTGGTTTTCCAGCCCACCGGGAACTTCTCGCACGACGTGCAGGCCCTCACGCAGCGCATTATGGACGTTATGGAGCAGAAGGTACGGGCCTATCCGGACCAGTGGTTCATGTTCCGCCGCATCTGGGTCGAGGGATAGCCCGGCTCCAGTCATGGAGATAACGGTCCTTGGCGCCCATCACCTCGAAACCTCGTCGTCGTGGCTGGCCGGCCTCCTCGTCGATGGCGCGCTCGCGCTCGACGCGGGAAGCCTCAGCTCCGGCCTGACGCTCGAAGAACAGAAGCGGGTCAAGGCCATCCTTATCACACATCATCACTTCGACCACGTGAAAGACCTTCCGCTCATCGGGCTCGCCACTGGCCACGACTCGACCAAGGAGGTCTGCGCCCCGGAGCGCACCCTTCAGTTCGTCCGCGCCCACCTGCTAGACGGCGATATCTACCCCAGGATGGACGAGTGGCCGTCCGTAGAAAAACCCTCGTTCAGGCTACGGGCATTGGAGGCGCTACAGCAGGTGGAAATCGCGGGCTATCGCGTCAAGCCAGTGCAGGTGAAGCACGGCGCCGTTTTCGCTGTCGGCTACGAGGTCGCATCCCGCGAGGGGAGCACACTTTTCTATACCGGCGACACCGGTGGCGAGCTATCTTCCTGCTGGCAGCACACCTCGCCAACGTTGCTTGCGCTGGAGGTCTCTCTTCCCGACAGCCACCAGGACACCGCGCAGCGTGCCGGCCACCTCACGCCATCGT
>JACPRR010000281.1 GCA_016189825.1 Chloroflexota bacterium | reverse complement strand
TTTCGGGACGGTTCAGGGTAATCGTGAAAACACGGTTTTTCTTCTCGCAAAGAAGGTCTTTGTACTCCATCAGTGTACCTCCAATTCTTTCGATCGATCGCAGTCTACTACTGGCAGGACAACCGGCTCCTCGGTCTAGCTGACCAGTACTTCATCACCCTCCCAGGAGAATTGGGCATTCAAGTCCTCTTCCTGTGATATGTCCTTGACATAATCAAAGACTTCCTGGGTCCTGGGGTCTTTCCTGGCCAGGACCTCCGGCTCCAGATTCGGCGTCACATAGGCGGGCACATATGTTACCTTGCTGATATGTCCGCCATGCACGTATGCCTTGGCGACAAGGGTCTTCAAGGCGTCGTGGTGGAACTTGTGCTTCTCGTACCCTGGCTCGCTTCTCAGCCCGATCGCCTTGCGGAATTCCTCGGACTGGGCGGCATAGGAACCTCGTATCTGGCCTGGAAAGCCAAGGGTGTGCTCCACGCCGAAGTTGCCCAGACCGTAGAAGACAGCCCTGCCCTTGTACATCTCGATGCCCTTGAGAATGTGGGCATGATGCTGGAGCACAAGGTCGGCCCCGGCGTCAATGGCCGCATGGGCGGCCTCCTTCTGGTACATAGCCACCAATGCGCGCAGGTGGACGACGCCGCAGTGCATCGAAACCACCAGCACATCTACCTGTGGCCTCAGCCTGGCGATATCCTGCTCCATCGCCTTGCTGTCCTCTGGGAACAGCTTCGTGATCACCAGGGGCGGAGTGCCCGGCGATTGATGGATCTGCTGCACGGAATGGGATGCCCTGAGCGGGGCGCATCCCGGGAGATACTCCTGGGCGATGACGCCGGGGTAGACAATGGAAAGATAGGCGAGGAAACCAAACCTGACTCTGTTTCTAACGAGGATCGCGGGCCTTCTCGCCTCTTCGATGTTCATTCCCGCGCCCACCAGGGCTATATTGTTCTTTTCGAGGATTTCCAGCGTGTCGGTGAAGGCGTCGAGTCCGTAATCCATGGCGTGATTGCAGGCGTGGGACATGACGTCGAAACCGGCGCCTTGCTCGTTCAGCGCCGAGATATTCTTTTTGGCCAACCTTCGCGGCATTGATGAGACGAATGTGGGGGTCCCACTGTCAGACAACGGGGCTTCCATTTGCCCGAATACCACGTCGGCGGTGCGGAAAACGTCGCCGCAATAGCGGAAGAGCGATGGCGGGTCATCCCTGTTGGGACTTACATCGCCAACGGCCACCAGGGTAAGTGCTTTGTCCACTGACTGAGCCATGAAGCCCTCCGCGCTCTCTCTGTTTGCAGGGAGAGCCGTTGTGGGATTCCGGGTTTCATACGACCGGTGAATGCCCGGGGAACATGGTGGAGGCGAAACCCCACGGCCGTAGCCGTGAGGTTTCGCCTCTAGCCGGTCTTACTACTTGTGCTTGATGCTGGATACCCAATGGGTCAGGACAGGGCTGGGAAGAGGAGTTGTCCATCCGCTAACATCCAGCCCGGGACCTATCACAACCATCGATGGGGCGGAGCCGATCTGGAAGGCCACATAGGTATCATGTATGATCTTGATCGCCTGCGCGTTCAAGTCTCTCATTTTGGTCTCATCCAACTCGGCGTTAATGGCGGCAATGAGGCGGTCGACTTCAGGGACCTTGTCTTCGAGCAGGTGGAGCCTTCCCTTGCTCCCGAACGTAGATTCGAGACCCCTGACCAGGATGTTGCTGCTCGTCGGAGTGCGCATCATGCTATTTGCTCCATCCAGCGCAGGGTTGAGAGGGGTCGCCCACCACGACACCAGCACACCATAGTCTACCGGCGTCACCTCGGCCCTTACACCGACCTTTGACCAGTACCCCGCTATTATCTCAGTTATCTGGGGCAGCCACGGGGCGCCGGCAATGGGATGGGCATACAGCTTGATGGCGGGTGTGCTGAAGCGCTCCGGATAGCCTGCCTCCTTGAGCAGCCGCTTTGCTTCCTCCGGGTCATACTTGTAGAGATCAGCAAAGTACTTCGCCCAGTATGGCGCATCTATATCCAGCGTGGCCTCGGTGGCCTTGGCGGGCATTGCCGGCCCGCCCAGACCGCGGAAGAAGCTGTTCTTTATCTCCTCGCGGTTGATGGATATCGCCAGCGCCCTGCGCACCTTGATGTCTGAGATCGGCAGCTTCGCATTCTTGGGGTCGTAGGCGCCGTACAGGTACGACTCAAACGAGACCTGGTCAACGACAGCGGTCTGGAAACCAGCAGACTTGAGCGCGGGCACGCTGTCCAGGTTGACCTCGGCGAGATCTGTCTGTCCCGTCTTGACGGCGGCAATCCTGGTAGCTTCTTCCGGTATCAGCACCAGGGAAAGCTTCTTGAAAGCTGATGTCTGGCGCCAATGGCTGGGCATGGCCTCGAATTCGACCATGTCCCCCGGCACGCGTCTTACATACTTGAAGGGCCCGCTGCCCACAGGCTGGGCCTCGTAGTTCTCCCAGCCCTTGCCCTCGACGTAGTCCTTGGGCATGACTGCGCCCTGCATGGGGGATGACAGCCCCTGGTAAGCCCGCAAGTACTGCTGCAGGCCCTTCGTGTTCACCCGCAAGGTGTAGTCATCCACCAGGTCGATTGTGCCAATGGCATCCCTGGTATTGGAGTATGGCGCCTTCGGCCCACCGTACTGCTCGATGGAGAACTTAACGTCCTTTGCCGTCAGGTCCTGGCCGTTATGGAACTTGACACTCTTGCGGACCGTGTAAGTATAAGAAAGCCCATTGGGCGCCAGCGCCCATTTCTCGACTATGCCAGGTGACACACGTCCCGGCGCCTCCGCCCAGAACATCCAGTCAAGTACAGGCGCCATCACCACATAGCCGGACGATGCTGAGTTGGCCGGTGGGTTGAACTTCTCCTGGCCGAAACTGGATACCGCAAGCCTCAGCTCGCCAGAGGGTCCCGTAGGAGCCGCCGTTTTTGCGGTAGTTGGCGCTGCTGTCGTCGTCGGTTTGCTGGTTGTGGTTATTGGAGGGGCCGATGTCGCCGCAGAAGTCGTAGCGGGCCTGGTAGTGGTGCCCGTCGTTGTCGTGTCTGCCGGCCTGGCGCAGCCAGCAAGAAACGCGGCCCCAACCACAACCGCGGCAGCGATAACGCCCGCAGCTCGTGTAATCCTTGTCAACCCTCCCTTGCCCTTGCACTTACTCCCGAGGACCCTGGTCATGACTACATTCCTCCGTGCACTTGATATACCCCGGAACCAATTCGGCGTGGACACCGACGTGGCTGAGTCAGGCTATCACGCGCAACAAGACCTGCGGAAAGCTGACTGGAAATCAGCGTAGTCCGGTTGCTCGCGGCGCTTCGGTAGAGTATAATCGCGGGGTTACGGTATGTCAACAGCCTGCGCCACCGCGGGCATTGTTGGTTGTGAGCCGTTGTAGGTACGGCGACAATCCATAGGCTTCCCCAGTTGTATCGCGCATGTCGGTCGGACCACCTGGCTGCGGCCTCGCAAACGGGGCATCGACAGCTATTGTGCCATGACACGGCGGGCAAAGCCGGGTCGCCGATGTGATCCGCCGCAGAATATTTGAGGAGGAAAAAATGAAAGCTGCTGTCAAGACCAGAGAAGGCGTTGGTATCGAATACCTGGATTGGCCCAAACCCACTATTAGGCCGGACCAGGTGCTGCTGCAAGTTACTGGCTGTGGCATCTGTGGCGGGGACCTGGACTTCTACGACTGGACGCCGAAAGGCCGGGTGAGGGCATCAGGGGTGGTCCAATTGCCGAGAATACCGGGGCATGAGCCTGCCGGGATCGTAGCTGAGGTTGGGTCCGCTGTGACCCAGGACCTGAAAGCCGGTGACAGAGTGGCCTGCGACTCGATATTCGCCTGCGGCGAATGCTACGCATGCCGGGCTGGCCAGTTCAATCTGTGCCGCCGCCGTAAGCCCCTGGGCTCCATGTCGGATGGCGCGATGGCCGAGTATGTCGTCGTGTCTCCTTTCCACCTGTACAAGATTCCCGACGGCGTCCGCCAGGAGGAGGCTCCCATGCTGGAGCCGCTGGGGGTGGCGGTGAGGGCCATCGAGGTGTCATCTCTGAAACCGGGAGACGATGTTGTTGTCATTGGCGCCGGCGCGATCGGACTCCTTGAGGCGATGGTGGCTAGGGCGTCCGGCGCGGGACGGACCTGGATTATCGGCCGGACGAGGGACAAGCGGCTGGAGCTCGCCCAAAACCTCGGCTTCGAGACGCTGGCCTCAGCGGAAGAACCAGTGGTGGACATCATTAATACAAAGACCGGTGGGATGGGTGTGGATATTGTCTTCGATGCTACCACCACCGGGGCCGGCAGGGAAAAAGTGCAGCTTCTGAGGTGCGGGGGCCAGTTGGTGGTCACCGCCTCGACCGAGGGCCCGGTAAACTTCGAAGGGGCCGACCTGCGCCGGCTGGGCGAGCCAAGCATTATTTTCCACATGGGTCGGAGGCCGACGACCTTCCAGCGCTCCATAAAGCTGCTCGCCTCGGGGGCCGTCGATGTGAAACCGCTTATGACGCGCATGCCACTGTCGCAGGTTGACAAGGCATTCCAGATCCTGAAGAAGCGGGAAGCCATGAAGATCATCCTGGAACCGTGAGCCCCGGCGGATAGCCGGGCGTGGGCTGCGCAACAAGGAGATGTATGTCTGGCAACACGACAAGATTGAGAGTGCACGATCCAACGGGCGCCTCCGGCGCGTCGCTTTCCCATGCGCCCCGGTTAGACACGCTAGCCGGCAAGACCATCTGCGAGATATCCAACGGGATGTGGGAATACCAGAGGGTGTTTCCCGCGCTCAGGGAGCAACTGAAAAAACGGTTCCCTACAGTGAGGATTATCCCGTACTCCGAGGTCGTGTCCGGGCCCGGCCACGAGGACCTCGATCTCGTCAGCCGGCTGGTGAAGGAGAAGGGATGCGATGCTGTGATCTCGGGCATGGCGGCCTGAGGGGCCTGTTCCACCGCAGCCGGTCGGGCTGCAGCGGCCAGCGAGAAGCTGGGCATACCCTCTTTTGTCGTCACCCGCAAGGGATTCTCCCAGGTGGTGGCCAACGCCTTTGCCGGCCTCGGCTTCACACCTGAAGCTCCTACCGTGACCGAGTTCCCCATTGAAATGTTCGTTCCCGGCAGCGACCTCAGCCCTCTTGAGCAGAACATCGACAAGGTGGTCTACGGCCTGTCTCAGTGGCAGCCCGGAGCCAAGAAGCAAGCAGCAGGCGCGAAGGAGCAGCTTGAGGCCGGTGGCAGGGACTATGAGGAAGCTTCCTCAAGGCTCAACCAGCTCTTCTTGAGAAAGGGCTGGGGAGATGGCCTGCCACTGCTGCCGCCGACCGAAGAAAGGGTTAGCTGGATACTATCGGGGACGGACTTGCCCCGGGACCGGATAATCGGCAAGATCCTCCCTCAGGGCAGGATAGCCACTGTCGAGACGCTTGCCATCAACCTGGCGATGGCAGGAGGCCGTCCCGAATACCTGCCGGTGCTGATTGCTGCTATTGAAGGCATAATCGACCCCGCGGTGGTGCACCAGTCGTTCAATGCCACCACCTGTTCTATCTTTCCTGCCATGATCGTGAACGGGCCGGTGGCCAGGCAGATACGTCTCAATTCGGGCTACGGGTGCCTTGGGCCCAGCTCGCGGTTTCCCGCCGGCGGCAGCATCGGGAGGGCCGTTAGGTTGCTCTTGGTGAATGTCGGCGGTGCCGTCCCCGGCCTCGGCTCCATGTCCATATTCGGCGGCGCCGGCAAGTACACCAACGTTGTATTCGCCGAGGATGAAGAAGGGCTTCCCGAGGGCTGGGAGCCGCTTAGCGCGAGCTACTTCGGATATTCGCGCGGTAGCAATACTGTTGCCGTGCACCCGGTTTCGAGCTGTGTCAACGTTGGCGACACTTCGATAGGCAGCGCGGAAACAGTGCCCTCGACGCTTCACAGTTTTGCGGCGAACATGAGATTGCCCAACATGAACTACTGGTTGCGCAGCGTGGCCCGGCCCGAGGGAACACCAGGGATCGTGGTCATGGCCCGGGGCACCGCCCGTGGACTGGCGAGGTTCGGCTGGACTAGAGAGAAGGTGCAGGCCTTTTTGTGGGAACACTCCAAAGTGCCCTGGCAGGTCCTCCAGCAGGTAGGCGCGGATACCCTGGAAAGCCGGGTTGCCGCCCACAAGTACCTGGCTATGGGGGTGCCGTGGCCGGTAACGGAAAGGCCGGAAGACATCATGATAGTGGTAGCCGGAGGACAACAATCCGGACACGGGTACTGGATGCAGAATGGTCCCAGCTTCAAACCGGTGTGCAAGGAGATCAGGCTTCCACCGAATTGGGACAGCTTGCTCAAACAGGCCGAAGAAGACCTGGGGCCGGTGCCGGGCTGGCTATAGAGAAAGGACTGGACTATGAGCGCGACTGACAACGGATTTAGCTATGCTCCACTGATCGATTCGGTACTGAACCAGGACGATGCCCGGCTCTTGGAGCTGGTAAAGGATGCCCTGGGCAAGGGTGTTTCCCCTGAGGATATTGTCACCTCCGGGCTGCAGCCGGCAATGGGCATTGTCGGCGAAAAGTACAGCACCGGGGAGTTCTTCGTGCCCGACATGCTGCTGGCCAGCCGCGCGGTGAGCCGGGCGCTGGCGGTGCTGAAGCCGCGGCTCTCCTCAGCCGGCGTCCCCTCTCGCGGCCGGGTGGTTATCGGCACCGTCTTCGGCGACATCCATGACGTGGGCAAGAATCTGGTGACGACGATGCTCGAAGGAACCGGGTTCCAGGTCGTCGACCTGGGCATAAACATCCCGGTGAGCGGGTTCGTGAAAGCTGTCGAGGAACACAAGCCGGACATCCTGGGGATGTCGGCACTGGTCACCACCACCATGGTCGTCATGGCCGAGGTCATCAAGGCCCTGAAGGAGGCTGATCTGCGTTCCCGGGTCAAGGTGATCGTGGGCGGAGCCCCGGTGACCAAGCATTATGCCGACTACATTGGCGCCGATGGCTACGGCGCCAACGGCGGGGATGCGGCCAAGCTGTGTCGAGAGCTGGTGGGCAAATGAGGGGGCGGCCTGTAACAGGACTGGTCAGGACAAGCCGATGATGATGACGCACAAGCAGAGGATACTGGCCGCCTCGCGCAAACAGCCGGTGGACAAGTTGCCCTTCGGCGCCAGGATCGACCTGTGGTACAACTACAACAAGGTGCACGGCACTCTGCCGGAGAAATACCGCGGACTGGACATGGTGGACATTCTCCGCGACCTGGGCGCAGGCATCAGGCAACGCCACGAGTATATTTGGAAAGAGACCTTCCGGAACGTGGAAATCGTTGACAGCGACGCTCCGCCTTACCGGACTACCGAGTACCGGACGCCGAAGGGCAATGTTACCCGGAAGGTGGTGTTCACGCAGGAAGAGGGTACGGTAGCCGCCTACGAGACTGAACACATGTTCAAGAGCGCCGAGGACTATGCGCCGATTGAGTACCTCATCGAAAACACCGTGCTCACAATTGACCAGGACAAGTACCTGAAGGCGGTACAGCGGGTCGGTGAAGATGGCCTCGTGCACGTGAGGGCAAGCCAGTCGCCGATGCAAGAGGTGATGCGCAAGTTCATGGGGTTTGAGCGCTTCTTCTTCGAGCTCGCCGACCACCGCAGCCAGGTCGAACACTTGTATGAAGTTACCAAAGAACTGGTCTGGAAGAAGCTGAAGATACTCGCTGAGTCGCCTACGGAGCATGTCCAGGTTGACGGGAACTGGAGCGACGACATTCACACGCCGGTGTTCAGGAAGTACTTCGTGCCCTATTTCCGGGAAGCGGTGGACTATGTTCATTCCAAGGGGAAAGTTACCATGGTCCACATGGATGGGGAGGTGCGAAGGCTCATCCCCATGTTCCTCGAAACCGGTATCGACATGGCCGAAGCGTTTTGTCCGGCGCCGATGACGTCCGTCACCACCGCGGATTTGAGAAAGGCCTGGGGCGACAGGGTGGTTGTTTGGGGGGGAATGCCGGCGATACTATTCGAGCCGCAGTATAGCGATGAAGAGTTCGATGCTTACGTGAGGAAACTCTTCAAGGAAATAGCCCCGGGCAACGCCTTCATAGTGGGCATGGGAGACAACGTGCCTTTCGATGGCAATATCGAGCGGGTGGGCAGGATAGTTGAACTCATCGATGAGTGTGGCCAGCTTCCGATCAAGGCCTGAACGCCGGCGACGCTAGGATGCGACCGGACAACCATGTTGCAGCCGAAGGATAGCTCCAGCGCCGGCAACCGCGGGGCGGGCGGGTACCGCGTGGCGCTTATCAGGGGCGGGCCAGAAGACGATTCTGGTCCCGAGATGATGGACGCCGCTCTCAGCGTCTTGAAACCTCTGTTGTCCGAATCGGGTTGCCCGCGTGTCGATTTCGTGGAAGTGGAGGCCGGCGCCCACTGCGCGAGGAAATACGGGAACGCGCTTCCACCCGAGTCACTGCAAACCATACGGGACCTGAGGGTGGTATTTAAGGCGCCTACAGCAGGCGCCAAGTCGCCCGGGTCTGCCCCGGTCGGCGTGACCATCAAGAAGGCCCTCAACACATACGCTAATGTCACTCCCTGCCGTTCCTACCGGGGTGTGAAGACAGCGCTCAGGCCGGGCATTGACATGGTGATGGTCCGCGAAAACACGGAGGGTCTCCCGGCAAGTATCTTCTTCCGGCCGGTCCCGGATGTTTCCTGTGAGACGCGTGTCATCACTCGGTCCGCCTCGCAGAGAATCGCCAGGGTGGCGTTCGAGATGGCCCGATCTCGCAGGCAAAGGCTGACAATATGTGCGGTGGAAGCCCGGATTTTCGAAGGGGATATCATCTTTATTGAAGCCTGCAAGGAATTGGGCAAGGCTTATCCCGAAGTGCATGTTGATGTGCGGAAGCCCGATGCCCTTGCTGGCATCCTTGTGGTGAACCCTGAGAGCTTCGACGTGGTTGTGGCCCCCAACGATTGGGGCTTCATCATCTCCGATGAGATGGTGGCCACCACCGGGTCGGTGGGCCTGGGGCCGAGGGCGAACCTGGGTGACGGTGCCGGCCTGTTCGAGCCCATTCACGGGACGGCGCCAGGCAAGGCGGGGAAGGGAACGGTGAATCCGATCAGCGAGGTCCTCGCCGGCAAGATGATGCTCGAGTGGTTGGGGTCGCGTCACCACGATGAAGCTATTACGAGGGTCGGCCGCCTCATTGGAGAGGCGGTGGCTCAAGTCCTGGACGAAGGTCTCGTATTGACCGGGGATATGGGAGGGAAAGCATCGACTTCCGAGGTCGCTGGCGCCGTTCTTGACCGGGCCAGGACACTGCTCGCACAGCGCTGATAAACACATCAAGACTGGGAATTCATATGACCGCGGGACATCAGCCTGTTCGCCGCCGACATCAAACGAAATGGAAAGCGGGCTGCGTGTGCCGCCCTGCCATGCAAATCGCGCATGCATGAAAGGACGCATTGGTGGAAGACTTCGAGATTATTGACGCCCACGTGCATCTCAGCCGGACAATAGAGGAGGAGGCTGAGAACTGGCCCCGGCCCGGACGCAGGGAATGTGAACTGTATGGCACGCCTGAGGGGGCGCTGAGCTACATGGACATGGCGGGCATCTCGAAAATGGCCGTCATGAACCTGGTCCCGCGTCAGTTCAGGGCCTCGCTCGCCGACAGGGCGAAGCTGTCTGGTCTGCCCGAAGACCGAAGGCGTGCCGAGGAAGAGCGCATTGCGCAGCAGGTTGGGCCGCTGGTGCGGGAGTTCAACGAATGGGGCTGTGAAACAGGGCGGCGTTTCCCCAGGTTCATTCCTTTCATCTGCGTCTCAAGGGAGTTGGGAGATGCCAGGGCCATAGTCGACGAGGTGGTCCTCAGGGCAAAGCAGGGCGCCAGGGGGGTAAAACTGCACCCGGCCATGTTTCGTCTCTTTCCGTACGACCGGGAACTGTGGCCTATGTACGCCAGGTGTCAAGAACTGGGATTGCCCCTCCTGGCGGATTCGGCGCCCCTGACCCGGCTGCGAGTCCTGGCCATGTACCCGTACTCGTTTGATTTGAACGACTACCGGCCGCCCGTGGAATACGGAGAGCCGGAGAACTTCGCGCCGGTACTCGAGGAGTTCCCGCGACTGACGCTGATCCTGGCCCATCTGGGTGCGCCGTGGTGGGACGAGAGGATCGATCTCGCCCGCGCTATCCGAATGTGTACTTCGACACCTCCCAGGGCTTCACAGCGCCGGACCAACTGCCAGTCAACCCGCACCGCGGTCTCGCTGAAGAGGACGCGGTCCGCGTAATGCGGAAGATTGGCGTCGAAAGAGTCCTGTTTGGCACCGACTTTCCTCCCCTGGCGCCCCAGCCGCAGCTTGAGCAACTCCTGCGATTGCCCCTGACCACCGACGAGAAACGCGCGGTCCTGTCGGGAAACGCCAAGCGCATCCTCGGCATCTGACGCCTCGCTGAGAGCGACGGGACATGTCACTGTAGCTCCCCGGCAATCCGGTTCCCCCTTTGCAGCGTCCCGCGAAACGTCATTCCGGCCTCCGAGCCGGAATCCAGAACCCCGTGGGAATCCCGGTTGACTGGATACCGGCTGCAGTTTTACCCTGAGCGCCACGCCCTTCGAGCCCTTCGAGAGCCTCAGGGACCGTCCTTCGACAGGCTCAGGAACCGTGGTGCCGAAAGGGCCGGTATGACGTGGGGTGCGAGTTCGTATTCGTTGTTGCCTTTCGCGGGAGCCTCCCTGTGCAGCATGGTGGGGTAGCGCTTTTCTCTACTCGGAAATAGGGCAAAGAAGGCGATGTTTGCCAGCGCATTCCGGAGTATCCTGATATCGGGTGAGGTAGCATTGACGCGATCGGTGGTGGTTGCCTGACGCTTAGAGCTTTGGGCGAACGGCAATGCGGGAGAACTCGGTCAGAGCTAAGGAGGTTAGGGATGAACAAGAGGGGATCACCTACACTGCGAGTGGTTGTCGCCTCGGAGACCCCGGAAGTGCGCGACCAGATTACCAGGGTGGTGGAACGGGAGCCTGGAGTCAGGGTGGTCGGGCAGGCCCACAATTCGATTGAGGCGATGACCAAGGCCAAGGACCTGAGGCCAGAGGTTACGGTGGTGGACCCGTACTTGCCCTACCTGTTCGGCCTCGATGATGTCCCACTATCGCGTATGAGCGGCCTGGACACAGCCACTGGGGTCACCGGAGAGTTGCCCGGCGCTATGGCTGTCCTGTTGTCCAATCCGAATCCTGCCCTTCGAGAGCGCGGCCCTGAAGCGGTGGCCCACTTAGGCCGTTATTCAGGAGATTTCTGGGTGCCGCTGAGGCTCAGAGATCTCCAGGCGGAAGCGAATCCAAAAGACAGAGTGGTATTCGCCGATGTCTGGGCGGAGGAGACACAGGCATCGCACAGCAAGGCTATGGAGTTGAGCTACCAACTGGTCGTGTGGGGTGGCCTCTCCCTGGTAGCCGGTTTCGCGCTGATGCTGACATGGATAATGGTGTTCATCGGGCTTCCGCTAGCAGGCGGAGGGCTAGTCGCTATCCTGCTCGGGTTGGTAATCAAGGGCGTAGCCAGTCGCTTCTCCAGCCCTATTCCCAGGGCTGAGACAACAGAAGAGTAGTGCGAATGGCGAAGGAGGTTGAAAATGCAGCTTGGGTCGGCTCTCAAATCGATCACTATTCTTGAAGAGCTCAAAGAGGCGCAGTTCGACAGGATATCCGCCATCAGCACGGTGGAAGAATATGGCGCCGGCGACACGATCTTTAGCGAGAGTAGCCTCGCGAAAAATCTGTACGCGCTCCAGAAGGGCAAGGTGGCGCTGCAGATGCAACTCAACGTCGCGAATATGCTCAGGCGGCGAGTCACCGTCGATCTGGTAACCCCGCCCGGGGTCTTCGGCTGGTCCGCGGTCATGGAATCACGCCCATATATGCTCGGGGCCGTCTGCCTGGAACCCACGGTGGTGCTGGCCATTGACGGAGGGGGACTGCGGTCTTTGATGATGCAAGACTATGAGATGGGATACCTGCTGATGGGCAAGCTGATCAAGGTTGTCGCTTCGCGGTTGGAGGAGGCCAGGCAGCTACTCATTTGCGAGCGGATGATAACGGCAATCCCTGAACCCGAGACGCCAACAAGGGCGTTCTCACGGAAATAGGCGGCCGTCATTCCGGCGAAAGCCGGAATCCAGGCTCGGCCTCACTCCTGCTGGATTCCGAATCAAGTTCGGAATGACGGACAAAGGTGGTCATTTTCATACTTCGCGATGCTGGCTGAAAAGCCAGAATGGAAAATTGCACCGAAAATGAGCCGCTAGAAGCGGGCCCGCCATGGGGGACAAGAGGGACGATAGTGGGGACAACAGGGCGCTACCGGGTAGAGGTACCCGATGCTGACTACTACAAAAAGCTGATCAATTGCCAGAATGCTTGCCCTGTGCATACCAGCGCCCAGGGGTATATCAGCGATATTGCCGACGGCAATTTCGAGCAGGCCTACATCCGGGCCCGCCAACCCAATCCTCTAGCATCGACGTGCGGACGCGTTTGCAACGCCCCCTGCGAGACCGCCTGCCGGCGGGGCAAATTCGATGCCCACGTTGCGATAAGAGCATTGAAACGCACCGCATGCGAAAGGCACGGAGTTGAGGCCAGGACACACTTGCCCCCGGTCAGGACGTGGGGTGGAAGCGGCATCGGCTTGCTCGCCGGGACCGGAACTAAGAACGAAAACGTGGTGGAAAGCTTCACCGTGCTTTCACGATTGAGGAACGAGCGTCAGGGAGCGGCAAAAGGAGACAGGGTTGCGGTTGTCGGCGCTGGTCCGGCCGGGCTTGCGGCGGCCCACGACCTGGCCCTATTGGGTTACCGGGTCACCCTCTATGAGGCTGCCGCTATCCCCGGAGGCATGCTCCTCCTGGGCGTGCCTGCGTACCGTTTGCCCCGTGATGTAGTGCGACTGGAGGTCGAGGAAATCGTTGATCTCGGCGTGGAACTGAGATGCAACCTGCGTCTGGGCCGGGATTTCACGCTGCGCTCGTTGCGTGAGGACGGGTGCAAGGCCATCTTCCTCGCCATCGGGGCCCATAAGGACCAGGAACTCCATTTGGAGGGGCTTGACCTTGACGGCGTTGTGGGCGCGGTTGACTTCTTGCTCAACGTCAACATGGGCTACCGGGTACGGCTCGGAGACAAGGTCGCCGTAATCGGCGGCGGCAATGTCGCCGTGGACGCCGCCAGGTCGGCAGTCCGCTTCGGTGACGAGGCCACGCTGGATGCATCGCGTGCGGCCCTGCGCCTGGGCGCTCGGGAAGTCTCCATTGTGTATCGTCGCTCCCGCGAGGAAATGCCGGCCAAGGCCTCGGAGGTGGAGGAGACGGAGCGCGAGGGCATTACCTTCGAGTTTCTCGCCGCGCCCAACAGGTTGATAGGGAGGAACGGCTCAGTGTGCGGCCTGGAGTGCCGCCGGGTCGTCCTTGGCGAGCCGGACTCCAGCGGCAGGCGGCAGCCGATCCCCCTCCCGGGCAGCGAGTTCACCATCGATGTGAGCTCCGTTATCGTCGCGGTCGGCCAAACTC
Organism: Chloroflexota bacterium; assembly: GCA_016189825.1. Taxonomy (GTDB): domain Bacteria; phylum Chloroflexota; class Dehalococcoidia; order JACPPY01; family JACPPY01; genus JACPRR01. The sequence continues at coordinate 2,264 of JACPRR010000281.1, read as the reverse complement.
CGGACCTTTCCTTTATCGAGGGAAGCGACGGCCTACGCACCACGCGGGCCGGCACTATCGTGGTCGATCCCGCAACTTTGGCTACCTCGGTTCCCGGTGTTTACGCCGGCGGCGACCTTGCCTTCGGGCCTCGCATCATAATCGAAGCCGTACGAGACGGGCACCGGGCCGCGAGGTCGATACACGAGCACGTGCAGGGCCTTCCGCTGCGGGTCCGCCGCCGAGCCTGGATGGTGCCGGTAAGCCTCGAAGAACTGGCCAGCTTCGGCCGCCTCGACATTCCTTTTGCTGAACCGCCAGCCCTTCCGCTAGAGCGGAGAACCGGCATAGCTGAGGTGGAGCTCCGCTACACCCCTGAGGAGGCCACTGAGCAATCCCGGCGTTGCTTGCGCTGCAACGTTCAAACGGTCTTCAATGGCGACCTTTGTATTCTGTGTGGTGGTTGCGTTGATGTCTGTCCGCAGAATTGCTACAAGATGGTGGGCCTGGACAGGATCGAAGGCGACGAAAAGCTAGAGGCGCTGGCACAGGCCAGGCCCGGCGGGTCAGGCGAGTCGCAAGGCCGGGTCACTGCGATCATCAAGGATGAGGACCATTGTGTTCGTTGCGGGTTGTGCGCCAAACGCTGCCCGGTGGGCGCCATCACCATGGAATCGTTCTGGTACGAAGAAGAACTTGCCTTGGAGACTGTAGATGGGCGAAAACCCGAAGCCGTGGTGGCAGGGCGATGAATAAGCCGGCGTCGCTGACTGACCGCATCGTCCGGAGCAAGGTCTGGCAGTCCGTTTTTCGCCAGGGGTACCCGGACACGGCGGAAAACCAGTCCAAAGTCATGATGAACACCTGGTTCCTGCACATACACCCGGTGAAGGTCCGGCGCCACACCTTGAAGCTGACCTACACCTTCGGATTGGGCGTCATTTCCTTTTTCCTCTTCGTGGTCCTTGTTGTCACCGGAGCCTGGCTGATGTTGTTCCATGTGCCTTCTGTGGAGAGGGCCTACACCTCGATACAAAGCCTCGAAACTAGCGTCCCCTTCGGAATCCTGGCGCGGAACATGCACCGGTGGGCGGCGCACCTGATGGTGCTCACAGTATTCCTGCACCTCTGCCGCGTTTTCTTCACCGGCGGTTACAAACGGCCCAGAGAGTTCAACTGGGTGGTGGGCGTCGTCCTATGGGTGACGACCCTGCTCCTCAGCTACACTGGCTATCTCTTGCCCTGGGACCAGCTTTCCTATTGGGCGGTTACGGTGGGGACAAATATGGTAGGCTCATTCCCGGGCATCGGCGAGAGCGTGCGGATAGCCTTGCTCGGCGCCAAGGAGGTGGGCCAGCCAACGCTGACCAGGTTCTACGCGCTGCATATCGCCATCCTTCCCCTTGTGATGACCATACTGGTCGGCATCCACTTCTGGCGTATCAGGAAGGACGGCGGCCTGTCGGCGCCGGTGGCGGAGCCGTCCGGCAAACGCGCGGAGGGACCATCAAAATGAGACCGGAAAGCCCGCCGGTATTCCCTGCCGATCCCAGCAAGACGTACGGACTGATGGAGTTGGTCCGGGGCACGAGCCCGATGGTGGACAAGGGGCCTGACGATACGGTGATGTCATGGCCGCACCTTCTTATCCTCGAAGTTCTCGCGGCGCTGGGCACTACCGTCCTTCTCCTGTTCTGGTCGCTGGCGCTGCGCGCTCCGCTCAGGGCCCTGGCGAACCCGGATGTGACAGAAAACCCCGCGAAAGCTCCCTGGTATTTCATGAATCTCCAGGAAATGCTGTTGCATATGCATCCCGCTCTCGCCGGGGTAATCATCCCCGTCCTGTTGATAATCGTCCTTATGATTATTCCATATGTCGACCGCAGCGAAGGGGATGTAGGGATATGGTTCGCCTCCAGGAAGGGTCGGTCCATAGCCTTGTGGTCAGCGCTGTACACCTCTTTCTGGATACCCGCGCTGATATTGTTCGACGAGTTTGTCAGGGTCAGGTCGCTGGTCAAGGGGCCTGAGATTTATCCAGGGTGGCTCATCCCGCTCGCCGTAATTGCCGGCCTGACCGCCCTGATCTACGTGATGATCCGCAGGTGGCGCCCTTCCCGGCGCGAAGCCTTCATCGGCTTGTTCACGGCATTCGCCGTGACCTACGTCTTGCTGACCATTGCCGGCACCTTTTTCCGGGGCGAAGGTATGCATCTGGTCTTGCCGTGGAACCTGCCTCCAGGAGCGTTGCCGTTTTGAGTCCTGACAAACGAAGGAGGTAGACG
>JACPRR010000279.1 GCA_016189825.1 Chloroflexota bacterium | reverse complement strand
GGACTAAGGCGTGTCCGAGAAGCTCATAAGGACCACCTGTAACAGCCACTGTGGCGGGGCGTGCCCGATGGTGCTCCACGTCGAAGACGGCGTCATTACCAGGATCGAGTCTGAGGGAGAAATCAAGAGCTGCTTGCGCGGCAGGGCTTACCGTCAGCGTGTCTACGCGCCAGACCGGCTGAAACATCCCCTGCGCAGGGTCGGAGATCGGGGCAAGGGCGAGTTCGAGCGGATCACCTGGGATGCCGCCCTGGACATTGTCGCCTCCGAGTTGACCCGGGTCAGGGAGACCTACGGGCCATCCGCTGTCCTGTATTTCTACTCCTCCGGCGACATCGTCTGGCTCAACGGCCCCGGGTTGATGGAAAACCTTCTCGCCCGGACCGGCGGCTACTCCGGAACGTGGGGCTGCGCCTCCTGCGAAGGGGCCGCGTTCGCATCCCGGATGAGCTACGGCACGCGCGCCGGGAGCAACTCCCGGGACGATCTGGCCAACTCGCGCCTCATTCTCCTGTGGGGCTGGGATCCAGCGGTCTCGATCAGCTACGGGACCACAAGCCTCAGCCTGATCAAGTCGAAAGAGGCCGGAGCCAGGATCATCGCCATCGACCCCAGATACACTGATTCTGCCGCGGCATTCGCGCAGCAGTGGATTCCGATAAGGCCGGGGACTGACGCGGCAATGCTGGTTGCCATGGCCCACGTGATGATACGCGGAGGCCTGCACGACCAGGCGTACCTTGACCGGCACACGTCCGGATTCGACCGTTTCAGGCAGTACGTCATGGGCGAGGAGGACGGCACTCCGAAGACGCCGGCCTGGGCGGAGGTCATCACCGGGGTGCCTGCCGGCACGATCACCAGCCTCGCCGTGGAGTTCGCTACCTTGAAGCCCGCGGCGCTGATGGATGGCTATGCCCCCGGCCGCACCGCATGCGGGGAGCAATTCCACCGCGCCGCCATCGCGCTGGCTGCGATGACCGGCAACATCGGCATCCACGGCGGCCAGGCCCCGGGGGAAGGGACCCTGGGCAGTTGGGGCGCTCCGCTGGCAATAGGGCCCCGCGTTTACGAGCGCCTGAATGGCGGGGACAACCCCGTGGACCGCGAGGCCCCACACCGCAAGGACGCCTTCTGGTACCGGAAACTCGGCAAACCGGTCTACTACTACGGCGGCCCCAGCAGTTCCCGGGTGAACCGCCACGACGTGGCCGACGCCATCTCGAAGGGGCGGGCCGGCGGATACCCTGCCGACTACAAATTGCTCTACATCGTGAATTGCAACTACGTAAATCAATACGCCAATACCAACAAGATCATCCGGGCCTTGCAGAACCTGGAATTCATAGTCGTGCAGGAACAGTTCATGACGGCTACAGCCCGGTATGCCGACATTGTGCTGCCCACTAACACCTTCATGGAAAGAGACGACTTAACCCTGGGTGGGATCGGCATGTACTACGGCTCCATGAGCAGGGCTATCGACGCGCAGGGTGAGGCGAGGTCCCAGTTCCAGATCGCCGCCGCGCTCGCGGCCAAGCTTGGCGTCCCCGATTTCAGCGCGAAGACAGAAGAGGAGTGGCTCAAAGAGGTCATCGGGGAGATCAGGGATGCCCCAGACTACGATGAGTTCAGGCGTCGAGGCGGCAGCAAGGCAGCGCTCACCCAACCGTTCGTTTGCTTCGAAAAGCAGATCAACGACCCGGCGAACAATCCCTTCCCCACTCCCTCGGGCAAGATCGAGCTGTATTCCCAGGAAATCGCGGATCTGGGCGACCCCGTGTTGCCGCCGGTCCCGAAATACGTTCCCGCCTGGGAAGGGCGCGACGACCCCCTGTTCCGGAAATACCCGCTGCAATTGGTGACCACCCATGCGCGCCGCCGTGCGCTGGCGCAATTCGATAACATCCCCTGGCTACGGGAGCTTTACCCTCAGACAATCGCTATCAGCGGCCTGGATGCGCGGGCCAGGGGCATCGCTCACGGCAACATGGTCAGAGTCTACAACGAGCGCGGCGAGATGGCGATACGAGCGGAAGTGACGGAAAGGATCATGCCCGGAGTCGTCGACATCCAGCAGGGCGCATGGTATTCACCGGATGAGAATGGCGTCGACACCGGGGGGTGCGCCAACGTCCTCACCAGGGACGGCCGCGCGTCGCCCGCCGGCGCCTTCCCCAGCAACACCACACTCGTCCAGGTCGAAAAGCTGGCCCGTCGGTAGCGTTGACAAAGGCGAGCGATTGGACTAACATCCATTGCCAATCAACTTTGGACTAGGCGCTATGCTCATGCACTCACCCCAAACTACTCCAACTTCAGCTTTACCGACACCTTTGCCAAGACATCATTAAGTGTGGTAATGAATTGAGGTTCTACTGTTCCATCTGGCAACTCAATCCGAACAACGAACTTGAGGTCAACACCCGCGGCCGCCTTTTTGATGTCGCCGAGGCCGTCAGCCAAATCTTGAATCTCGGAAGGTTCTAACGTCGCCTCTGCGTATTTGTGCGTCGGCGTTGTCGGTGGGGGAGGAGGTGGAGGTGGCGGCGCCTCCTTCGGTATCCGCAAACGGATGTTAGCTGCACCGGTCCAGTCACAGGGCCACGGACCTGAATCTTCCGCACGCTCCAGTAGCCGTGACCGCACGGCGCTGTCAATGGCCTGAACCACGACTGACCACGGCAACGGCTTCCCTGCGGCAATGGACAGAGCGCTGGAGATGGCTGCTCCGGTGCTGATCTCCTTTGCCCACGCGGCCCTCAGGTTTTGCGGGAGCACGGCGGTGGCTGGAATGTCCGCAGGGCGGGGATGCAACGCAGCGGCGTCAGTGAGCACACCAAGGGGCACGGGTTCTTTGTACACGCTTGCCGGCCCTGAGATCAGCCACAAGACGCCTGATTCCACTGCCTCCTCGATGGCCTGCTCAATAACCTGGCGCGGCGCCTTGGGAATCGGGAAAGCCTCTTCATAACCCTCCCGTAGTACCTTGCTTACATGCTTGCCGTCGAAGAACTGGATAGCCTGACCAACGGTCACGGACGAGCCATCGGCGCCCCAGAGCCCGGGCAGGGCGCCGGGGGCTAGAGCTGCCGGTTGTAAGGCGGTGAGTTCCGCAGATTCGGGGAGGACAACTTCGAGATCGCGCTCCTTCAGGTCTGCATCGCTCGGCCGTTCGCGCCACACGGTCCGCACGGTCTTGTCGGGCCTGGGAACACGCAAGACGAAATACCCTTGCTCGCAGCCCAGTGCCAGCGTATCAACGATATCCTTCTGGCGCAGCATCTTTGGGAGATGAGGGAACTGGGCAAACGCCCGGACAAGGTCGCTGGCTCGCCGTGATGTCTCTCCTGTCCGCCACAGGTTGTACGGACCATCGGGCAGAAGCGCTTCCGGGCTGATGGCGGACTCCTGAATGCGTGACCGTTTGTCCTTTCTGACAGTCTCGAAGAGCGGATCGCCTCCGACAGTGAGCCTGAACGCCTCGATTTCCCCTTTGGCGGAGACAGTGACCACGATGTTGTAGGCCTGGACCACGGCCTCCGGGATCTTTTCACGCGCCGCCCGGACATACCCGCTGAGCAATGCCTTACGGTTGTCGTCGAAGCTCTTGGCCTCGGGCAATGCCTCGACTTCCTGCCAGGCCAGATGTTCGCGCAGGCGATTTCTGAGTAGTTCCAGGCCATCCTTGACGGGTGCGACCGCGAGTACCGCATTCCGGTAAACTCGCGGGCGGTCTGGGCCCGTCGTCTCTTCGAGAAAGCGGCGCGCTTCGGCGCTGGGCTTCCCGGCCTCGCAGGCAGCGGACGGACCCAGGATTAGGTAGTGGAACTCACCGTCGTCCTCCACGTCACGAGGTCGCTGGGGTAGATTGTGCACACGTGTGCCTGCAGCGTTCGCCCCGCGGCTAAGCTGCTGAGCCTTGCCAATTGCTTCCCGAAGTGACATCTCCACCAGGTCCGGCGAAACCCGTGCTATTGCCTGGCTATGCATCTGCTTTAGATTCGGCTTGGTGCCCAGCCGCCAGCTCTTCGGCAAATCACGGACTCCAGGAGTGACATCGCTCACCGTGGCTGCTTCGTCCAGGAACCATGAGACCTCAGTCCAGCGCAGCAGGGCCTTCTCCAGCTCGATGCGGTCAGGCTTCGTGGCTCCCAAGAGGACTATCAGCTCTCTGGTCAGCGCACGCTGGCCGACCGGCTGAGAGTGCAGGAATGTTGCCATGACCGCCTGCTCTATCTCTCGCCCCTTCAGCGCAGCAAAATCTTCCTGGACATCGCGGGCTTTGTTCAGCTCACCTTCCAGTATCCCGGCCCAATCTTGCTGCTTGCCCTCGTATTCCTCATAGCGGGCAACGGCTGTCAGCTCCCGGCCCGCCTCCGAGAGCCCTGGTTTCCCTGGCGAGTTCAATAAGACATTGGCCGTCACAAGAGGAGAGGCGTCCCATTGCTCCGAATCCCGCAACGCGAGCGCGAAAGTCCGGAGCACGCCACGGGTGCGTTGGAAGCCTTCCAACTGCGTCCATTTGGCGTAGAAGGCTTCGATGAGCTCCGGGTGGAAGGGGTAGCTCGCCAGGTAGCGGTCTTCCTCTTTCTTACGATTCTTCTGCGTCCACTCATCGAGAGCCTGGATGCCGTCCAGAGCCGATACCACATGGGAGCGGAAAGCCTCGCGGTCGGCGATGGACGCCGGGGTGAAGAAGCGGCGGCGAAGCACTTCCGCTACGTCTTGCTTCTCGACAGGCAGGACGCCCTCCTCTTTCTCCCGGCGAAAGATGGCGTAGAGCTCTTGAGCGATCTCCTTGCCTAGCTCGTCGCTCTTGCGCGGATCGGTTGCCAGCAGAGACGCCACGACGCAGGTCCGGTCCACTTTCGTTGCCGCTTGGGTGAGGTACTGGAAGAAGTCCTGGATGCGGTGCCGCCATGCCGGTTCAAGACCAATTTTCTCCCTGGCGTACATCAACACCTCGTCCATCAACACGAGGGTGGCAAGGCCCTGTTTCTGGGGCCATTCCAGGAGCTCCCGGACCAAGTTCTCAGCCGGCGGGCTCTCCCGCTCAGTATCCTTCCCTTCGGCATGGAGCAGGCGCAGGCCGTCAGCGCCCGCGATCTGGAAGGCGAGGACGCTCCATGGGTGCCGCAGCCATCGCGTCTTGCCGTCGGGCCCTCGAACTTCCATGCCCTTTTCCACGTCCAGCTTGTCGAATGCGAGCACCGCCACCCGCGTTTTCGGGGGCGCCATGCCGCCGGCGTGCTGACGGAACTCTCGCACGGCGGGCAAGTCAGGAAGGGTATCCGGGTCGCTGACCAGGTGGAACAGAGTGATCAAAGAGTGGGTCTTGCCCCCGCCGTAGGTCAGTTCGAGTTGGCGTACGGCTTTGTCATTCTTTCCTGCAAGCCGTAGTGGACATCCTTGGCCATCTCCCGGAGGTTGAACGTAGGATAGGTGAGAGCGAAGAACTCCTTTGGGTCCCGGTACACTGACTGGCCCTTGCCCATGGCCACGTCGTAAAGGTCGGCTGCGAAGATAGACAGCGCCAGGTCGCCTGAGCGCAGGTCCTCACGCAGCGTGACCACCTTGTGCCAGGGTGCCCTCCCATTTTTACTAGCCATCGTTGCGTTCCTCCTCCGGCTGATACTCTCGAACGCGGCCCCGCTGGACCACCCAGAGCTTCCCGGCGATATTCGCTCCCCCAGCAAGGCTGCGGACAAGCGTGTGTACCGCGTCTAACAGGTCTTGCGGCGAAGGTTTCGGCGGCAGCCGCAGCAGTGCAGTGCCAGCATATTCGGAGTGTTTGAACAGCAGGGGGTTGCCGAACTCAAGGTCAAGAGTCACCAGACATCTTGCCTCTCTGCGGCATATCTCGATCAGCGCCCTGTCCTCCGTGCCAAAAAGCCTCTGGCTGGGCACGGTAGCAACGTCATGGCCGGCCTGCTGTAAGGCTTCAGCCGCGTTCTTGCCCAGGTTCTCGTCCAGCTTGAGTCTCAACTCGCTGTCTCCATGGGGATTTCGATGTACCGCTCCCTCGCCATCTCAGCTCCGTAGGCTATGCACGCCCGGACATCCGCCTCTTCGAGGCCGGGATACTGTTCCAGGATATCCCTGACGGTCATGCCGCTGGCCAAAAAGTCCAGGATCAAGGAGACCCATATCCGGTGGCCTTTGATGCAAGGTTTGCCGAAGCAGACCTTGGGGTCAATCGAGATGCGAGACAACAGTTCCTGTTTTGTCATGGCTATCCTCCTATTCCTCAGCGGTTATCAGCCGCATTTGGGGATGCATTCCCCGCGCAGTAATGTGATTCATGATACTCTCCAGCAAGGATACCTCATCCGGCTGGTTGTCCTTGCGCGCTAGCTCAATGAGGGCCTGTAATACCCTGGCGAAGAGCGGGTTGCGCCGCAACCCCTGGTCCTCCAGGTAGCCATCTACCTTCTGCAAATCGCCCGCCTTCCACAGGTGCATGATGCGGTGTATCTGGT
>JACPRR010000276.1 GCA_016189825.1 Chloroflexota bacterium | reverse complement strand
GGCCTGCGCCGGGCATGCGGCATTGGAGCAGCGTGACATCGCTTCCCCCTCCGGCCGTACCGCGTCGGCGCCGCACACCGGACACCTGGTGGGCATGACGAAAGGCCTTTCACTGCCGGTGCGCCGGCTCACGACCGGCCCGACGATCTCCGGTATCACATCGCCGGCGCGCTGGACGATGACCCAGTCGCCGATGCGGAGGTCTTTCTGCCTGATGTAGTCCTCGTTATGGAGCGCCGCCCGGCTCACCGTTACCCCTCCCACCAGCACCGGCTCCATGATGGCAAAGGGATTGAGGGAGCCGGTGCGGCCGACGTTGATTCCGATGCCGGTCAGCCGCGTGGTGGCCTGCATCGGCGGGAACTTGTAGGCGATGGCCCACCTCGGTTCCCGGGCCACGAAGCCGAGGCGCTCCTGAAGCGGGAACGAGTTCACCTTGGCTACGATGCCGTCGGTCTCGTAAGGCAGCCCCTCCCTCTTTTCCGCGATGTCCTTATGAAACTCCTCCACCTCTGCGATACTCTGGCACAGCCTGTTGTCATGGTTTACCTTGAACCCCAGCGACTTCAGGTATTGCATGGTGTCCCAATGGTTGTCCGGCATCTGCCGGCCCTCGCTCCAGCCCAGCGCGTAAACATAGATGTCGAGCTGTCGCTGCGATGTGATGCGTGGATCGAGCTGCCGTACCGAGCCGGCGGCGGCGTTGCGAGGGTTGGCGAAGAGCGCCTGGCCTTCTCTGGCCCGTTCCTCGTTGAGCTTCTTGAAAGAGGCTTTGGACATGAAGACCTCGCCGCGGACCTCGAAGCTCGGTGGGGCGGCGTCCCTGGGGACGGAAAGCGGTATGCTGCGGATGGTCTTGAGGTTCTGCGTTATGTTCTCGCCCCTGAAGCCATCGCCACGGGTGGCCCCCGTGGTCAGCAGCCCGTCGACATAAGTGATGGCGACGGCGAGCCCGTCCATCTTCGTCTCGGCGACGAAGTCGAAATCCGCGTCCGGCGCCTGGTTCTTCAACCGCTTATGCCATGCCATAAGCTCTTCGTTGGAAAACGCGTTGGCCAGGCTGAGCAAGGGCAGGCGGTGCTCGACCACGCCGAAGGCGGCGACCGGCGCGGCCCCCACTCTTTGCGTTGGCGAGTCTGGCGTCACCAGGTCCGGGTACTGCTGTTCGAGGGCCTGGAGCTCGCGGAGCAGCCTGTCGTACTCGGCGTCGCTTATCTCAGGGCTGTCCAGGACATAATAGCGGTAGTTGTGGTGGTTGATCAGCTTGCGCAGCTCGGCGACGCGCGCTGCGGCCTCTGGTTTCGGGTCGGCCACGGCAACCTCCTGCGGTGGCACGATTATAGCATGACGTGGATAGGGGCTTTCTTTGTACCGCGTTGCGCGGTTGTGATACAGTATGGCCCATGAAATTGACGGACGACGTATACGCTTACGTATGGCAGGGCCAGGGCAACAACTGCAATACCTACCTGCTGAAATATGCCGATGAGGGTAAGACCAAGTATGTCATGGTGGATCCTGGCCTTGTGATGGCGGACCCATTTGGCACTGGCGAGTTCACGGAGCCCGCGCTTGCAACTGTCCTGGAATCCATGAAATGCGATGGGATCGACGTCCGGGATGTCGGCTTCATTTTCAACACTCATGGCCACGGTGATCATGCGGGTGCGTCGTTGGACGTCCGGCGCATGTGTGGCGCGCCAATGGCAATGCACCGGGCGGACCTGGACATATATGAGATGAAGGTAGCGAGGGCGCATAGGGGGATTCGCCTTACCAGCGAAGATATTGCCCATGATATCTACCTGGAAGAGGGCGTCCTCGATCTGGGCAAACCGGCGGGCATTTCATTGGAAGTCATTCGAACGCCTGGGCACACGCCGGGCTCGGTGTCGCTGTGGTGGGCTGAGAAGAAGGTCCTCGTCGTCGGCGACACAATTTTCTACCGTAGCGTGGGCCGGACCGATGGGCCTGGAGGCGACAGCGCCGAGCTGGTCAAAAGCGTGAACAGGCTGGCCAGTATCGATGCTGAGTGCGTGCTTACCGGACATCCCTACGGGCATCCCGGCGTCATTGTCGGCGCGCAGGAAGTCAGGCGCAACTTCGACATGGTCGTGCGCAGGGTCCTGCCCATGCTCTTCGTGTGAAGCCCCAGGATCTTGGTCCTTTCCGGGGCAGCAAACGCTACAACTTCAGCCGCGCGCCGTTCTCTCGGAGCCACTTGCGATGTGCGCGGTAGTCAGGGACGAAAGATGCTACCAGGTCCCAGAACTGACGCGAATGGTCGTGACGCTTCAGGTGACAGAGTTCGTGGACTATGACGTAGTCCAGAACAGCCTGGGGCGCCATGATCAGCCGCCAGTTGAGGTTCACTGAAGCCTTCAACGAACAGCTCCCCCACCTGCGTGTCTGCGCCCTGATCCTTACCCGCGATGGCGTGAGGCCCGTCTGCCGGACCAGGGCGTCCACGCGGGCTGACATAACAGATGCCGCCTGGTCCAGGTACCAGGAGAGTAGAGCGGCTTTCAGGGCGGGGCTGCCAGGGCTGGTGTCCCCGGTGACGCATGCGACCAGTTTGTCGCCTTCCAATTGGACGTGAGGCCAGCCCCCGTTGCTTTCCACAACCAGGCTATATTCGCGGCCCAGATAGGGGAATGACTCGCCTCTGGCAAACTGTCGGACGGGCTGCGCCGACAGCCTGGCTAAGTGCCGGACAATCCAGGGGGCCTTGTCCCTGACGAACCGGTCCACGGCCTGCTGCGCAGTGTGCAATGGCGCCCGCACGATGACCGAGGCGTCGTCCTTCACTTCGATGCACATCGTACGCCGCCGGCTGCGGACTACCTTGTAGTATATGCGTTTGGCTTCACTGGTGATATCGGGCACTGCTATGGTTGTCTCGCCGGCAGGTTTGGCACAGTATTCCCCAGCCGCGGCCCTTCCGTCAAGCGGCGGCCGTCTTGAAGCACTGTCGACCGTCGACTATAATGCGGGCACTTCCCGGATGGCGGTGCGCAATGGTCTTATCGGACAGGGATATCAAGAGGTGCCTTGAGAGCGGGCGTATCAAGGTGAGCCCCGCGCCTGATCTGTCTACTCAGTTAGGTCCGTGCTCCATCGACCTGAGGCTGGCCGAGACCTTCAGGGTGTTTGAGCGCAGCCGCGCGCCTTTCATCGATACCCAGGGGACTGCATGTGATGACCTGATGAGAGAGGTCGTGGTGGCGCTGGACGACATGTTCATCATGCAGCCGGGCGAACTGGTGCTGGCCAGCACGCATGAGAGCCTGGAACTTGCCGACGACCTGCTCGCCCGCCTCGAGGGGCGGAGCAGCCTCGCCAGGCTGGGCATAATAGTGCATGGCACGGCCGGGGTTTTCGAGCCCGGATGGCGGGGAAGGCCGACTCTCGAGTTGGGCAACCTCGGCCCCATGCCCGTCGCCCTCCACCCGCTGATGCGGATATGCTCGTTCACCTTCGAGGAGCTTTCCTCGCCTTCGGATGTTCCTTATTGGAAGAGGGCTACCAGCAAGTACCTGGGGCAGAAGGGCGCCGACCCCAGCCGGTTCTACTCGGAAAAGGATGCCGAGCTCCGCTACCGCGAAAACTCAACCCGGGAGGCGGCTCACGGGAAGGCTACAACCTGAGGACCTGTTTGGCCAGGTCCCAGGTGTAGTCGTACAGGTGCAGCCCCTTGCTCACGGCGACGATCTCACCGTCTTTGACCCCGATCTCGGAGGCCATGTACTCCTTCATGAGCTGAAGCCCACCGAGGTTCGATGGGAAACCGCCCCACAGGTCCCAGGAGCGGAAGTAGACGATAAAGTGCAGCGCCCCCTCGCTTATGCGCGTGTCGACGAGGCGCAGGCACTGTGAGGAAGCCTGGTAACCCGCGACCTCTTCCTCTTTCCGGTACTGGAAAAGGGAGTTCTTCGAGCCGACTGACATGCACAGGCGGTTGGTGTCCGCGCCCCATTTCTTGTACAGCCGTATCACCTCGGACATCTGCGGCGCAAGGTCTTGCCCGTAGGTATAGTCCTCGTTAGGACTGGGGTTGTCCGTCATGAGGTACAGCACGTACTCGTCCAGGTACTCCTGTGTCGTCGGTGGCGTGACGCCTTCAGGGACGTCCGGGGCCAGCGGCCTGCGGCCGGGGTTGGCGATGTGGATGGTAACGAAATCGAACTCCTTGCGCTTGCGCGTTTCGAAGCTTCCCTTCTGGATGACGTATTCGCGGCCGTGTTCCATGACGTTCTTCACGCACAGGAACCATGCTTCGGGCAAGTCTCTGGCTTCGATGGTGGTCACTTTCAATGGCTGATTCCTCCGCGGGTTGTTCCGGAATGTGGGGCCATTCTAGCACGCGAACGTGGGGGCGGCAACCCGAGTTGCCAGCTACAGAGCCTCGAAAGAATACCCCTGTCGCGCCAGCGCCGCGATGATATCCTGAAGCGCCAGGACTGTCTGCGAGCGGTCGGTGGCCGCAAGGGCCTTCTCGCCATCGTGGAGCAGGACGATCGAGCCGGGGCGGACGCGGTCCACGACACGGCGGGCGATAACGGCCCGTCCCGGCTTTTCCCAGTCCCGCGCCCACATGTCCCAGAGGTAACAGCGGTAGCCGCTCGCTTCGAGGCGTCGCGCCAGCCATGGTCGCATCAACCCCCAGGGTGGCCGGAAAGTCCGCGTTTGAACCCCGGTGATCGCCTCAATCGCGGCTTGGGCTCTCTCGATCTCGTTACCCCATATGCCGGTGAAGGCGCGGGCTTTGGAATGAGAGTAGGTGTGGTTGCCGATAGAATGTCCTTCGCCCACGACCCGCCGGGCCAGGGTGGGGTACCGTTCTACGTTCATGCCGCATACGAAGAAGGTCGCTCGGGCCCCATTGTCCTTGAGCACGTCGAGGACCTGAGCCGTGAATGGATCGCAGGGACCGTCGTCGAAGGTGAGGAAGACCCGCTTCTTCGGCGCGGAGCTAGTACCTACTTGTATGGTTTCGGGTGATGGTAGCGGCGTCCCGATGTGCCGCGATTTCCCCTCTCCCTTTAGCCCTCTCCCCAGCGGGGAGAGGGCAAGACTTGCCGATCCCTCTCCCCAGCGGGGAGAGGGTAGGTTTACTAATCCCATCGGGAAGGGGGCAGGATTTGCTAATCCCAGTGGGGACAGGGCAAGGCTTACTGATCCCTCTCCCTTCGAGGGAGAGGGTAGGGAGAGGGTGACTCCGTAACTAATCCCTCTTCCTTCAAGGGAAGAAAATATCCCCATTACGCTGAGTCGTGCCAGCAACTGCTATTTCGCGGTTTGTCCATTGCCGGGGGGTGCGGAGGGGGTCTCTGCCTGCCCCCCGGTGAAAAAGGCCATGACCTGGCGGCCGGCGTCGGTGACGCGCGCGACCACGAACGACTTCTGGCTCATGACCGCCGCCACTGGCCTCGATTCCGCAATCTTCGGGTTCGAAACATAGTACATCGAGAATAGAAAGATGAGGGCTGCCAGCGCAGGCGCGAAAGCCAGCTTACGGGCCAAGGGGCCTTCGCCACGTATCGTGGGAAGCCGGTCGAACTTGTGTTTCTTGAACAGCATCCTTGCCGCCGCGTTCGGTCCATACGTCGACATCCCCCGCAGGAAGCCGTTGCGGAAACGGCGGCCCGAGGTGCTGACAAGGAACTTGGGGTCGAGGACGACCCTCCCCAGCGCCTTCAGCCGGTGGGAGAGGTCAACGTCCTCGCAGAGTTTCAACCTGGTGTTGAAGCCGCCGATCTTCCGGAACGTTGACGAACGCACCGCGAGGTTGGCTCCGGGCAGGCTCCATCCGCGACAGAAGAACCTGTCCATCTTCCACGCCGGCAGGGAAAGGTAGGCGATAGCGAGCCGCGCGGTGATCGGCCCGGAATACAGCGTGTACAGGCCGCCGAAGGCGGCCAGGTCGTCATTCTTCTTGAACTCATGCGCAATCCTTGCCAGCCAGCCGGCAGGGACCACGGTGTCAGCGTCGGTAGTGGCGATGACCTGGCCTCTGGCTTCCATGAAACCCCGCTGTCGTGCGTGGCTCACCCCCTGGCGCTCTTCGCGGATGACGATGGCCCCGAAGCTGCGCGCCACATCGGCAGTGTTGTCGCTTGAGTTGTTGTCCACGACAATGAGCTCGAAATCCTTGTAGCTTTGGCCCAAAAGGCTCTCGAGCGTCCTGTTGAGCAACTGGCCCTCGTTGTAGGCGGGGACCACCACGCTCAGGTAGGGATTCTCAGGGTTCTTGTGCGGCGCCGGGCGCGCTGGCAAGGCTGCCGCACTTGTCAAAGGTTTCTTTCTTCTCAGGGGAAGGGGAACAGGAAACACGCGCAGCATGAGGATAGCGCCCACCACGACCACGAGCAGCAGGTTCTGCACCGCCCAGTAGCCGTCGGGACCGGGGGGAAGCCACAGGGAAGTCTCGTCGAGAACCAGGCCGAGGCCTGAACCCACCATCATCGCGCGCAGGCCGCAGCGCCCGCCCGCCGACTTCTTGTGAATCAACAGAGCGGCGAGGAGGAGGACGATGCCGTAGACGAAATGGTGAATGTGGATGCCGCTTAGAATGAACTGGGGGCCGACTCCCCCGCTGACCTGGGCAAAAAAGACGAGGCTGCGGGCGAATATGACGATGATGCAATACGAGAGGAAAGTCAGCGCGAGGTGTTCTCGGCGCAGAAATGTTCGTTCCAACTCAGTCCATCTTCCCTACTATTACCCGCGGGCGCGCTAATTCTACCACGGGCATGATGAGCGCGACAATGGCTCGGTGAGTATTAGTCCTTGTCCAACCGCAGGACGGCGGCGAAGGCTTCCTGGGGGACCTCGACGTCGCCGATGTGCTTGAGCCGTTTCTTGCCTTCGGCCTGCTTCTCGAGGAGTTTCCTCTTGCGGGTGATATCGCCGCCGTAGCACTTGGCGAGCACATCCTTGCGCGTGGCCTTCACTGTCTCGCGGGCGACGACCTTGCCGCCGATGGCGGCCTGGATCGGCACGTCGTATAGCTGCCGCGGTATGAGCCGGCGCAGCCGGTCGACAAGCAGCCTGCCCTCGGGGTAGGCGTCGCCGGAACGCACGATGCGTGATAGCGCGTCCACCGGCTGGCCATTGAGCAGTATCTCCAGCTTGACCAGCTTGGCGGCGCGGTAGCCGGAGAACTCGTAGTCCATAGTGGCGTAGCCCTGCGTGCGTGACTTCAACTGGTCGTAGTAATCGATCAGTATCTCGCTCAGCGGCAGATCGAACTCCATGAGCACCTGCCCCCAGGTCTGATGGCTGAGCTGCGATTCCTTTGCCAGGTATTCGAGCTTGCGCTGTTCGCCGCCTTTTTCCGAGTTGAGCTGCATTATCGCGCCGATATACTTGGCGGGCGCCACGATGGTGACCTTCACCCATGGCTCGCGGGCCTCCTCGATCTCCGTTGGGTCCGGGAAAGCCGAAGGGTTGTCCACCATGGCGACCGCGCCGTTCCTCTTCGCGATCTGGTAGGCGACGCTGGGCGCGGTGGTCAGGAGCGTCAAGTTGAATTCACGCTCGAGCCGCTCGCGCACGATCTCCATGTGCAGCGTGCCCAGGAACCCGCAGCGGAAGCCGGCGCCAAGCGCGTTGCTGGTCTCCGGCTCGTAAGTGAAAGAGGCATCGTTCAATTTCAGCTTGCCCAGGGCATCCTGCAGGAAGGAGTAGTCGCTCGAGTCCGCCGGGTACAGGCCGGCGAAGACCATCGGCTTCACCGCCCTGTAGCCGGGCAAGGCCGTTTTCGCCGGACTCGCAGCCTGGGTTATGGTGTCGCCCACCGAGCACTCGCGGACGTTCTTGAGGCCGGTGGCGATGTATCCCACCTCGCCCGTGCCCAGCCCGGCGGTAGCGAGGAGTTGTGGCCTGAAAATGCCGATCTCCAGCGTCTCGATCGTCTTGCCACTCGACATAACCATGAGGCGTTCGTTCGGGGAGATGCGGCCGTCGATGACACGCACATAGGCGACCACTCCCTTGTAGTCGTCATACTTCGAATCGAAGACCAGGGCTTTGAGAGGCGCTGCGGGATCGCCCTTCGGTGGAGGCACCTGGGCCACGATCGCTTCGAGCAGCTTGTCGACGCCGGTGCCCTCCTTGGCTGAGACCGGTATGATCTCCTCCGGGGAAAAGCCGAGGACATCGTCGATCTCTTCGGTGACCGCTTCGACATTGGCGCTGGCGAGGTCGATCTTGTTGATGACCGGTATCAGCTTCAGGTCATGCTCCATGGCGATATAGACGTTGGCCAGCGTCTGCGCCTGGATTCCCTGTGTGGCGTCGACGACGAGGACAGCGCCTTCGCAGGAGGCGATGCTGCGCGAAACTTCATAGGTGAAATCGACGTGGCCGGGGGTGTCGATGAGATTGAGCTGGTATTGCTTCCCGGAAGCTGACGTGTAGTCCATGCGCACGGCCTTGGCCTTGAT
>JACPRR010000274.1 GCA_016189825.1 Chloroflexota bacterium | reverse complement strand
GTCCTGACCCGCAGGGACAACCTGTACAAGCAGGTCCGCAACCGGTACTACGATCTCCCCTTCACCTCGGCTTTGATCGACGACTGCATTGAGCACGGCCTGTCTTACTTGCAAGGCGGGATGCGCTACCCGCAGCTTTCCTGGGGCGTATCGGACAGGGGCAACCAGAACCTGGCCGACTCCCTGGTGGCGATCAAGAAGCTGGTCTTCGAGGACAAGACCATCGAAATGGGGGAGTTGCTCGGGGCGCTGAAAGCCAACTTCGAAGGCAAAGAGAAGCTGAGGCAGATGCTTCTGGCGGCGCCGAAGTACGGCAATGATGACGACTATGCAGACCAGGTATTTGACGACGTCTCCCTGTGGTTGCAGCGCCGTTGGGGCCAGGAGAAACATGTCCTTGGACACCCGGTAAGGTTGGGGAGGGGCGGCTCCACGCAGCACTACGCCATGGGCAAGATGATCGGCGCTCTTCCCGACGGGAGGAAGGCCTACCAGCCGCTTGCCGACGCGAGCATGTCGCCGATGCGGGGCGCGGACGTGAAAGGCCCCACCGCAGCGATCGTGTCGGCATCCAGGGTGAACCACACCGAGGTCTCGTGCAGCACTCTGTTCAACTTGAAGTTCAACCCCGCTGCGCTTAACACCAGGGAGAACAAGCAGAAGTTCATCAGCTTGATCAAGACCTACTTCGCGCGCGGCGGCTATCACATCCAGTTTAATCTCATCCGGCGGGAAACGCTGCTGGAGGCGAAAAAGCACCCGGAGCAGTACCGGGACCTCGTGGTGAGGGTCGCCGGGTACAGCGCGTATTTCGTCGAGCTGGTCCCGGAAGTGCAGGATGAGATCATAGGCAGGACGGAACACGAGATGGTTTCGTGAGACCGATCAGGCAAAAGGACATAGAGGGAGGCATCGTGAACAGATTCTTTGAGCGAAGCAGGTTGATAGCAGCAGCGGGGCTCGCCGCTCTGCTGGTATTGGGTGCGTGCGCCGCGCCGAAATCCGGGGGCACCCCGGCCACCACCGGGCAGACGACCAAGACTGCCGCGCCGGCGGCGACCCCTACCGGCCCCTTCGGGACGGTGAAGTTCGGGTTGGCCTCGTTCGGCCTGGAGCAGTTCGATCCCACCAAGGGCGCCGCCAACGAAGGCTTGATCATGGACGCACCGATACTTGACCCGTTGCTGACGTTGAAGGGCACGGCGGCCGCCCCGGGTGTCGCGGATAGCTGGGAGCTGGCGGCTGACGGGCTGTCCTGGGTGTTCCGCATCCGCAAGGGGATCAAGTTCCACGATGGCAGCGACCTGACCGGCAAAGACGTGAAATTCACCATAGAGCGGTACTCGTCGAAAGACGCCTACCAGGTGTTCTTGAGAAACGCAGTGGACAACGTGGTCCTGGTGGACGACTATACGGTTCGCGTCAACACCAAGGGCCCCCAGCCTTTCCTGCCTCTCCTTATGGCCTACTACTACCCCGCCATGGGGTTTGTTCAGCCCAAGGACTACATCGACAAGAACGGCATCGATTACTTCAAAGCGAACCCCGTAGGGAGCGGGCCGTTCAAGTTCGTCAGCCACGCCCAGGGCGATTCGCTGAAGTTCCAGGCGCAGGACAAGCACTGGCGCGTGGTGCCCAAGTTCAAGAACCTCGAGATATTGCTCATTCCGGAGGAGGCGACTCGCATAGCCGGTGTGAAGACAGGGACCCTTGACGTTATTGACGTCGGCCTCGATGGCGCCGCCCAGATGGAGAAGGACGGTCTTCGGACCGCCAAACTCGCTTCGGCGCAGGTCTATAGCCTGCTGTGGGGCGCCTACGTGCCGGAGGCTTCGAGCATGCCGCTGGCCAATATAAAGGTCAGGCAGGCGCTGTCCCTGGCCATAAACCGGGAGGAAATCGCCAAGAACCTGTTCTACGGTAAGACGACTCCTCCTTTGCCCTCGTTCATCGTGGAGGAGGCCGGGCAGGACTATGACCTCAAGTACTGGCAGGACCAGGGGGCGAAGACATATGCCAAGTATGATCCACAACGGGCGAAAGCCCTGCTCGCCGAGGCCGGCTATGCTAACGGCTTCAGCCTGACCGTGTGGTCTTACTCCATGGCCGGTGGCGGCTACTTCCCGAAGCTTATCGAGACCCTGGCCAGCTACTGGAAGGCGGTCGGCGTGAAAGTTGACATCTTCCCCACGGACCTGGGGAGCATGCAGAAGGTGAGCAACACGCTCAAGTTCCCCACGCTGCGCGGCCTGGCGGGCATAATGCGCGTGACCGGGCGGCCGGTGGCGCCGCAGATACTGTCCACGTACGTGACGACCACCAGCATGTTCGCCCTGCTCGGACAGCAGTATCCGCAGGTGGACACGCTGGTAACCAAGATCTTCGCGGAAACCGACAGCGCCAAGAGAAAGTCCATGATCGCCGAGGTCACCCAGATCGTTGCCGACGCCTACGTGGGCCTGCCTATCGGCGGTGTCGCCACTGTCGCCGGCATCGGGCCCGCCGTCGAGTTCCCCGCCGAGACCTGGGTGCCCGAGCTGTCGATCTACGCGGAGCGGGTAGGACACCGGACGAAGTAGGAGTTTTTGCAAGGAGACGAGAGATGGCACGAAAGCTCGATGGCAAAGTTGCCGCCGTTACCGGCGGCGGACGCGGCATCGGGAGGGGTATATGCCTGCTGCTGGCGAGCGAAGGCGCGAAGGTAGTCGTCAACGACATCTTCCGGGAGGCCGACGGCGCGGCGGCAGCGGACAACGTCGTCAAGGAGATCCAAAAGGCCGGAGGGAAAGCGCTTGCCGCCCATGAGAACATCGCCACCATGGCCGGCGGCGCGAACATGGTGAAGACCGCCGCCGACGCCTTCGGCAGGATCGACATCCTGGTCAACGTCGCTGGCAACACGCAACATGCCAGCAATGTCGACCTGAGCGAGCAGGAATGGGACTCGGTCATCGACGTCCATGTGAAAGGGCACTTCAGTTGCTGCAAGGCAGCCATGCCCTACATGATCAGGCAGAAGTCCGGGAGGATCATCAATTTCGCTTCCCGGGGCGCCTTCTTCGGCTTGAACCTTGCCTACTCCTCGGCGAAAGCAGCGGTCATGGGTTTCTCATCCACCATGGCCAGGGAAATGAAGCCGCACAACGTGACCGTCAACTGCATACTCCCCAGCGCCATCACCCAGCTTTTCCCACATCCCGAGTACGCCGCCCATGATAAGTCCCATCCCGCCGGCGCGTTGCGCCCCGGGCCCGAGTTCCTGGCTCCGGTGGTGGCCTATTTATGCACAGACGAGGCCAGGGACATCACGGGCAAGTTCATCTACGCCTGCGGCGGGGAAATCTGCATATACACGCAGCCGCTGCAATTCGGAGCGGTGGACACCATGGCCCGCAAGGACGGGATGTGGACCATTGACGAGCTTGCCCAGGTTATCCCTTCGATGATTGGAGAAGAGTAGGTACATGGTATCCACGCAGAGCATTTTCCAGGAAGAGATAGACAAGTACCAGAAGCGGCTGGACCGGATCGACCGGAACCCTAGCCCTACGATGCTCTCCGCCAACCGCCTGCTGTACCAGGCCCACCTGGAAAACAACAAGGCGCACCTCCGCTGGTGGCAGGAGGGGAAACCCTTTATCGCGCTCGCCGGCGCCGGCCTTGAGACCTTGTTCCGGGCGTTTGGCGAGTACCAGATACTCCCCATGGTCTACATCGCGGACAGGCTGGGGACGAAAAAGGCCGAAGAAGCCATGGACAAGGTGCGGGCCATGGGCCTTCCCGACTACGCCTGTGACCGCACCATGCTCTTCATGCCTTTCGCCACGGCCGGCGTGGAGCTGCCGAAACCAAAGATCATCATCACACGGACGGGGAGTTGCAACGTCGTCAACAACAGCTTCAGGGCCATGGGACGCCTGCTCGACGTGCCCGTTTACACGATCGAAGTTCCCTTCAGCGACCCCTACCAGGAACACCTCGACTACGTGGTCGAACAGCTCAGGGACCT
>JACPRR010000273.1 GCA_016189825.1 Chloroflexota bacterium | reverse complement strand
TGAGGAAATCAGGGCGAACTTGTCCCGCTATGCGCCGGACCCGCATGGTGAGAAGCTCCTGGCGCGCATGGCGGAAGACGGCATCGATGTCACAGTCATGGTCCACACCGATAACGTGGACCTGGGCCTGAACGACGAGCAGATGCTGTCATTGAACCGGACCTGCGCTGACATCGCAGCGGGGAGCCACCGCAGGATCATTCCTCTGGCCGGGGTCGACCCTCGACGCGAGAAAGCGCCCGAGTTGCTACGCCGCTGTGTCGAGGACTATGGCATGAAGGGTCTCAAGTGGCATCCCGACCACGGCTACTATCCCAATAGCAAGGAGGCCTACGCGGTATTGAGGGTTGCCCAGGGGCTGGGGATACCTCTGCTGATACACACCGGGCAAATGACGAAGAGGGCGAAGTTCGCCCAACCCATCTTCCTGGACGACGTCCTCCAGGACTTCCCGGGCGTCAAGGTCATAGCCGCACATATGGGTCGCGCGGACTGGCGCGGATGGGCCGCCATGGCCCAATTCCGCCGCAATCTCTATGGCGACACTGCCATGTGGCAGCAGCTTGCCGTGGTAAACTATGAGCGATTTTGCGGCAGTCTCAGAGAGATACTTGATACCGCGGGAAGCGACAGCGTGCTCTTCGGCAGCGACGGGCCGGGCTTCCCGAGCCTGGTTCCCAACCGGCGCTTCATCCAGATTCTTCGCGACCTGCCTCAGAAGGCGCCGCCAGGCACGAGGTTCACCAGCGAAGAGGTGGACGGCATCCTGGGGGCCAACGCACAGAAGGTCTTTGGACTGTAACGAAGGGGGCAAGGAAAAGCAATGACTGAAAAGGGAATATACGAAACAGTGTGGCCGCGGGGCAAGAAGACTGTGCCGGCCCTCCCCCTGGCGAGGCGCCTCGACACCCTGGAAGGCAAGACGGTCTGCGAGATATGGAATTGGGTGTTCCGCGGGCCCGAGATATTCCCGGCGATAGAAAAAGAGCTGGCCAGCCGGTACCCCGGGTGTAAGTTCGTGAGCTACGAGAAGTTCGGCTCCACGCATGGTGGCGGTGAATCGGAAGTACTTGCCGCCCTTTCCGACAAGCTCGAGCAGTACCGGTGTGATGCGGTCATATCCGGCGTCGGTTGCTGAGGCAGTTGTACACCCGCAGTTGTGCGGGCGAGCACGGAGGCCGAAAAGCTCGGCCTTCCTACCGCGTCGGTGGTCTGCCAGGGGTTTGCCACACAGGGCAGCATGACGGCTGCCGGCCTGGGGATGCCCAACCTGCCCACAGCCGCATACCCCGGGAATATCGCTTTCTCTTCCCCCGAGGATCTGCAAAAGAACGTGGCGGCAGTCACGGTGGGGCAGGTGGTCAAGAGTCTCACCGTGCAGCCGAAGGAAGTGAAAGCAGCGCCGGAGCCGGGGCCGAGAGACATCGTATTCACGGGTACATTCGAAGAGGTGAACCGCTTCTTCTACGGCAAGGAGTGGAGCGACGGGCTGCCCATCGTGCCGCCTTCCATCGAGGGGGTTGAAGAGTTCCTCAGGTACACAGGGCGTTCCGCCGGCGAGGTCATCGGCGTGCTCCTGCCCGACAAGCGTGAGGCCACGGTGTGGAGCAT
The DNA here is from genome assembly GCA_016189825.1 of Chloroflexota bacterium. GTDB lineage: Bacteria > Chloroflexota > Dehalococcoidia > JACPPY01 > JACPPY01 > JACPRR01. The sequence continues at coordinate 1,708 of JACPRR010000273.1, read as the reverse complement.
CGCCGTAAACGGTGTGATGGCCGGGTGCCGCCCGGAGTATATGCCGGTCCTGGTGGCGCTGGTGGAGGCCATGGCGGACCGCAGGTTCGGCCAGGAGCACCTTGGCAATACGCCGGGGCCGGAGGCGCTGATAACCATAAACGGGCCAATCATCAAGGAGCTGGGATTCAACTATGAGCAGGGCGCTCTTCGCGTCGGGTTCCAGGCCAACACCACCATCGGCCGCTTCTGGAGACTGTACCTGCGGAACATGGCGGGATTCCTGCCTCACAAGACGGATAAAGGCACGTTTGGCGGGACCTTCAGAGTGGTCCTGGCGGAGAACGAGGATGCCGTCGCCAGGATAGGCTGGGAGCCCATGAGCGTGGACCAGGGCTTCAGGGCGGGCGAGAATGTGGTGACCGTGGGCGCCTGTACAGAGTCGAACCAGGCCCTGCAAAGCGGCGCGCCTACGGCAGAGGAGATTCTCAATCGCATCTCTGCCCGCATCGTGGACAACCAGCTCTTTGTCGGGATGGCGCTGATGGGAGAAAGGACGAGACCCCAGATAATAGTAACTCCCTGCCTGGCGGAGGCGATCGCCAGGGCCGGCTATGCCAAGGAAAAGGTGAGGCGGTACTTCTTCGAGCATGCGAGGATCCCGGTAAACCGGCTCCGTTCCCTCGATCGCGAGCGTCTGGATAGCGGCATCGAGCGTGGGATTCTGCCAGCGGAGTTCAGCGAATCCAAGGACCCCGACCGGCGGATTCCGCTGGTCATATCGCCAGACGACTTCATGATCGCCGTGAGTGGCGACCCGGACCGGGACCATGCCTACATATGCTGCCCGAACGGGTTCATCGGCTATCCGGTTAGCAAGAAGATAGAGCTGCCGGCGAACTGGAAGGAGCTGCTCTCCAGAGCGAAACGGGCCTGAATTCCCGATTCCCGGCCACAAAAGGCAACAACAGATTACTCTGTCGAGCCCGGTATGCCTTCGGTGTGCGCGACCTTGCGCATAGTCAAAGGGCGATGCGGCAGTACTCCGCCCGGCAGAAATCGTTCACATCCGATTAGTAACGCTGCATGTCCTCCGCCGAGATGGTGGGGCGGTGCGCTTCTATCGCCCGCAGGACCTGGCTGGTGCCGACCCTGAAGTCCTTTCCTTGCTCCAGTTCCGTCTCGAACGCCTCTTGGGCGACCGCCGCGCAGACTGCCTCAATATCGGCCGGGGTAAACTGCATCGCCTTTTCAGCGAGCGCTGGGAAGTCCAACTCGCCAGGGTTCATCCGCCCCAGAAAATGCCTGAACAGGGCCTCGCGCGCCGCCGCATCCATGGGGCCGATGGGCAGGATGTAGTCAAAGCGGCCTACGCGCAGCAGCGCCGGGTTCAGCATGCGGATGTTGTTTGTGGCGCAGATGAGCAGTATTTCGCTGGCCCGCCGCAGGCGCGGCAACTGCCGCAGCATCTCGTAGGAGATGCCTTTTTCTTCCGGAGCGGCGAGGTCGGAACGCAGGGCAAGCTCCTCAAACTCGTCGAACAGGACGACTACCTGCCGGAGTTGGAGCAAGAGGTCGAACAGGCTGCGCAACCTCAACGGCAACTTCTCCTGTCCCTCAACAGCCAGGTCGGACCGGCTCACTTCTATGAAGAGCCAGCCCAACCTGCCCGCGATACCCCGGGTGAACGTGGTCTTGCCCGTGCCCGGCGGTCCAAACAGCAGCACCG
>JACPRR010000031.1 GCA_016189825.1 Chloroflexota bacterium | reverse complement strand
CATCGCTTCCTATCTATGACCAGGACCACGCTCAGCGCGCCTTCCCCGAATACTTCCGCAGCGGCCGACCGGACATCGCCACGCCAGATTCGCTCTCCGGGGTAGGACAGGTCCTGGCAAACGATGAATTCCCTGTCTTTCAGGCCACGTTCCAGCAGGTACCGCGCCAGTGCCCCGGGGGACCAGCGGTCATCGGTGAGCACCGCCAGTTTGGCGTGCCGCTTCACCACAGCGTCGAGGTCGTCCCGCGCGCGCCCGTGCAGGCTCAGTATGAAGGCGTTTTCCCAGGTCTCTTTGGCCCGCGCAAAGGCTAGCTGCACGGCGCTGATGCCCGGGACGACCTCGTAGTCGTCTCTGCCGAGAAACCTGGAAAGCGTGCCCATGAAACTGTAAAGTCCGGGGTCGCCCGATACCAGGACGCCTATTCTGGCCCGATCACGGTTAGCAAGTATGAATTGGATGCTCTGCGGAGGGTTTCCGCGCAGTTGCAGAGGCTGGCTCGGCTTGTCGAAAAGCCGCGTGAGGCGCTCGCTGCCAAGTATGAGGTCACATTCCGCCACTTTCTGGCGCGCCGCGGGAGCGATGAAGGCGTCATCGCCGGGCCCAACGCCGATAACGCATACCTTGTTCATACGCTGCTGCCGAGGACCTGCCCTTTCAGGTCCAGTATGTAGCAGGAAACCCTGGGCTCAGCTCCCACCAGCATCCTGATACGCCACAGCGCCCGTTCGGCGATCTGGTCGAAGGTCTTCCCCAGGGAGGAGCTGATAAGTATCATTGAGGCTGCTTCCGCTGTCTCCTGGCGCAGCACCTCGGAGATGAGATCAGGACCAGCGCCGCACACGGCCGCGCAGGCTGCCATCGTTTCCATGCGGGCGTCCCCATGCACGTTGTGGGTGTTCATCAACCCGGCCGCCACCTTTGCCAGCTTCCCGACGTGCCCGGCCAGCACCACTTCTTCCACGCCGTTGCGGCGGCACTCCTGCAGGGCGAACCCGACGTGGTCGCCCACGACCACGATGGCTTCCTGTGGAAAACCCAGCATACTGCGGCACATCGCCTCACCGATGCGGCCCGGGCAGACCGCTAGCCGGCGGTGCCCGCTGGCGCGGGCAACCTTTATTTCTAGTGCAAGAGATGCCTTGTAAGCTTCTACCGACCGGGGCTCCACTATGCCGGTCGTGCCCAAGATCGAGATGCCGCCGACGATGCCCAGCCGGGGGTTGAAGGTGTGGGGAGCCAGTCTTTCACCTTCCGGCACAGTGATGGTGACCCTGGCCCCAACGCCGTCAGGGAGATGCCGGCGAACGTCTCTCGTTATCATTGAAAGAGGCACGGGGTTTATCGCCCAGCTTCCCGGAGCGACCGGCAGTCCCGGCTTGGTCACCCGGCCCACTCCGATTCCGCCCAGGACCTCTACCCCGCCCCTGTTGCTGAGTTCGACCTCAGCGTATATCTCAGCTTTGTCAGTTACGTCCGGGTCATCTCCGGCATCCTTGACCACGCCGCATCGAGCGGTCTCATTTGAGCGGCGGCGCCCGATGATAGCGAGGGACAACTTCACACCCGAAGCTGTTTCGACCTCTATCTGGTCCGGCGCCATGCCTGTGGCAAGCATGATCGTGGCCGCCTTGGCCGCCGCCTGGGCGCAGGTACCGGTGGTGAACCCCTTGCGCAGGCCGCCCGCTTGCCCCATGGTCAACGCACAGCCTCGGGGACCGCCGGCCTGGACCGCTTGAGCAACCATGCAGAGGCGAAGCCGAGCACCCCCCAGAACAGGACCTGGCCGAACAGCGAACGGATACGGAAGTCCCATACCAGCCCGGCCGGCGCGGTCACTTCGTCGGGGTTCGCTGGCGACACGGCAAGCAGTACCACTGCCATCGCCAGGTACAGCGACACGGCGATCAGGCTGCGCTTTGCCCTGAGAACTCCCGGTCTCAGCCTGCCAAGCCGCCAGTACACTAACGCGGCAAGGGCGGCCAGGAACAGCGAAACTCCGATGAACCCGAATTGGATGGCCTCGCGATACTCCATGGTAGCCGGGTCGCCTACCCCGGGTGGGTTAGCCGGATACTTCAGGAAAGGGACCAGCCCGGATGATAGCCACAGTATTGCGGCTAAGGCCACCGCCCTGGCTTCTGGACGCACCGGTAGCCTTTGTCCCACCAGGGAAAAGACGACAGCGAAGAGCATGCCTGCCGCCGCCCCGTAGATAACGGAGCCGAAAACAAGCATGCCCTCCTGGACCACCCTGGAAACCAGGGCTACTTCATCGTGCCCGCTCGAGGCGGCCGCCGCCTCTTCGATGGCGATGGCGCGGTTAATGATGGGTTCTGTCACAACGAAGTGGAACAGGCCCATGGCGAAGCCGGCTGCCAGGCCGGCAAGTATCCCCGCCCGGGCAACTGCAAAGACGCGACTCTGGACCACGGTGTTTCTCCTGGTGCTCAGTTGCGTGGATTACCGGTGCGAAGGAGAGATTCCTCGACAGGCTCGGAATGACATGCTTGTCACCCTGAGCGAAGTCGAAGGGTCTCTCCCCCGTGCGTTGCGCGAACTGTTGCAGCTAAGTACTAGTGGCAGGGGAAGCCAACTGCATGGCGGAAATCGTGGAAGACTTCGTGAAGCAGTCCGGGCTGGCTGGCGCCGTTCACCAGTGAGTTAAGCACGCTGCCCTGGGCCACACCTAGCAGATAGATGGTGAGGAGCCCCGCCATGGCCAGAGGCCAATACTTCCGCGCCGGACTAGTGGTTTCCCATGCCCTGAGAATACTCGCACTGTTCAACTTGCACCTCCAACTTTTTCTTTCTCCCGCTTCTCGCGCGGCAACTGATTTTCCGCCAGACGGAGCAGTGCGTTCGCTATGGCCACAGCCATCGCGCTGCCGCCCCGCTGACCGGTGTTAGTGATGAAGGGAGTGCGGCCGGCGGCGAGTCTCCGCTTCGCTTCGCTGGCGCCCACATAGCCCACCGGGACACCCACGATTAGCGGCGGACTTGCTCTGCCCGCCTCGACGCTATCGATAACTTCTTCAAGCGCTGTAGGAGCGTTGCCAACTATCACCATGGATGCAGGCGAAGTCGCCAGCGTTTCTCTCATCGCCGCCTGGGAACGGGTGATGCCCAACTGGCAGGCCAATCCGGGCGCCCGCAAATTGGAAAGGCTGCATACCAGGTTGGCGCCCAGCCTCCGCGCCCTTCCGCGGTCCATGCCGGCCGCGACCATGCGAGCGTCGACAACGATGTCCAGTCCCCGGCGCAAGGCGTCCATCGCGGCGGACATTGCCTGGGGATGGAATACGAGGGTGCGGGCGAGATCGGGGTCAGCAGTCGCGTGCGCCACCCGCCTGGCTACCTGGTATTCCGCTTCCCCGAGTTGCAGCCCCGCCAGATGACTATCGATGATTGCGAAGCTTCTGTCCTCGATATCCTTGGAGACCTGGTTTGTTTCCTGTTGAGTGGTCACCACGCTCGAACAGCGCTCGAGTATCAAGCGGTACAGGCCCGGGTTGAGCAACAACGGCTCGGTAAGTGTGAAATGGGCCCCCGGATAGTGGTCCAGGATGCGCCGCAGTTGGGATTCGCAGTCATGAGTGTGATGGTTGCCCGATACCAGGAACATTGACAGCACCAGGATGTCATCGCAGCCCCGCTCCAGGAGGCGGCCGAGGCCTGTGTCAACGTCCGGGGAGGCCAGTTGCAAGAAAGCCAGCTCAACAGGCTTGCTGTCCAGGTCCCGTCTCAGGTCCTGCACCAGCCTTGCCACGAGATCGTTCGCCTCGGGCCGCCGCGAGCCATGGCTTAGTACCAGGATTCCTTTCGTAAACGGTCCTTTCCCGCTGCCCTGACTGACACAAGCGCACTGGAGTTAATACAAGTAAAGTGGATTATAAGCCTGTGCAGGGAAGGATGTCAATGGGTATTCTGAAAACGCAATCCGTGGATATTATGGTAATCTCTATTATGCCAGGGTGAGAGAACCATTGGGGTGTCTCCCCTACCCCAGGCTGAAGCCTGGGGCATAGATACGAATTCCGATGCCCACGGCTTCAGTCGTGGGTGGAAATCCAGGCATTCACCGGAATAACTCCTCGATTCCTCTGTAGGTGCGTTCGCTTCTCCGCCGAATTCCTCCAACTTCGATTCGTCGGTATTCTTCATCAATAAGATAGATTATGCGGAAGTCCCCGATTCTCACTCGGAATATGGCATCGTGCAATTTCTCACATCCCCGTGGCCTCGGGTCATTCGCCAGCGCTTTGAGCCTGGATACGATGCGGGCATGGTCGGCTTCCCGCAAACTATCGAGTTCCCTTTGCACCCTTTTGCTGCGAAGCCTAACCTCGAACGCGGGCTGCTCGATTGCGCTCATAGTCCTTCAAGCTGATGGCTTCCTCTTCTGGCGCCGCAAGCGATTCCTTCATCGATAGCAGGTCCTCCATATCCTCCAACTTCCGCAGCAGGGCTTCATATTCATCATAGCGGGCGAGTACAGCCTTGGGCTTCCCGTGCCGGGTTACAAACAAAGGCACTCCCTGTTCTTCGAGTTCAGCCATAATGGTTCCCAGCTTAACCTTGAGTTCGCT
>JACPRR010000278.1 GCA_016189825.1 Chloroflexota bacterium | reverse complement strand
TCAATCTTAAGCTGCCTGCCGGTGTCGAGCTGGCGAAGAGGATTGTTGCCATCTCTGATGTTGTCATCGAGAACTTCACAGTCGATGTCATCCACCGCCTGGGCCTCGACTACGAAGTGTTGCGAAAGGTGAAACCGGACATCATCATGCTTAGCGCCTGCTTTGGAGGGCAAAGCGGGCCCTACCGGAATTTCCGCGGCCAGGGCTCGGTAATCGCCGCGCTGCAAGGCTTCGATGATCTCACCGGTTGGCCTGACCGGGCCCCTGCTTCCCCGGGAGTGGCCTTTGGCGACCACTACCTGCCGTGGGTGTGGTCCACTATCATTCTGGCGGCCCTGCGGTACCGGCGCGAGACCGGTAAAGGGATGTTCATCGATGGCTCAAGCTTCGAGGGCTGCCTCGATGTCCTTGACACTTCGATTGCGGACTACAGTGTAAACGGGCGGGTCTTGAAGCGGGGGGGCAACCGCAGTGCAACTGCGGCGCCGCACGGCATATACAGGTGCAAGGGGGACGACAGATGGGTGGCAATCACAGTGTCCAAAGACGAGGAGTGGCAGGGTATGTGCAAGACGTTGGGCGACCTGCCTTGGCCCCAGGATAGGGAGTTCTCCACTGCGGCGGGAAGGCTGGCGCGTGCCGACGAGTTGGACGCGCTTGTCGAAGGATGGACGGTCAACCAGGTGGCCGAGAACGTCATGCTGAGGCTGCAAGAGGCCGGAGTCGCTGCAGAGGTTGTCAATAACGCGGCAGACATGCATTCCGACCCGCAGCTAGCATTCCGCGGGCACTTCTGGGAAACCGACGAGGTGGGGATGGAGCCGTTTACCTTCGAGGCCCCCTCCTCCCGTTTGAGTCTGACACCGGCCACTTTTCGCAGACGAGGTCCTTTCCTTGGCGAGCATAACGACTATGTCTTCCTCGACCTGCTTGGCATGTCTACAGAGGAGTTCGCCAGCCTCATAGAACAGAAGGTGATCTACTAGTAGATCACCTTCTGTCCTTGTTTCCTTTGTCGCCTGGAGACTACCGGTGCTTGGCGATGGCTGCGGCGTAGGCGATGGTGATGGCCTGGGGGCGCCCAAAGGAGATGTCGACGCGGGGGCCTGCCGCTCCCAGACCTGGCGCGTTGACAAGCATGGAAAGCACCCCTGTATCAGCCGCCATCTGGATCGCCTGGCTGAATAGCTCCTTCACCTTCTCCGGGTCCTTTTCCGACGCCCCCTGGGCGAGGACTTTGTCCAGATCGGGCCTCGTGTCTCCAAGGAGGGCATCGTAGCCGGGATAAGAGGCAGGCGAGCCGTAGTAGCTGGCGATGTTCTTTCGTGTGAACGGGCCCACATCAGAGCGCCGTATTGAGGTCTGGCCAACAAGCTGAGAATTCACCGGCTGGGACCGGGCGAGTTTCTGGAACGTGCCCCAATCGGATGGGACGATGTTCCCTTTCACGCCAATCTTCGCCCAATACCCCGAGATCACTTGGGCGATGCTCGGCAGGTAAGGCGCACCCTGCTGAGTGAATGTCCAGATGTCGATGCTGAATCCCTGGGGATAGCCCGCGTCCTTGAGGAGCTGCCTGGCTTTTTCCGGATCGTAGACGTTGAGGACTGATGCTGCGTAGTTCTTCCAGCGCGGCGTGTCGACATGCTGGCTGATTTCGGACAGATTCGTGGGCATGGGAGCTGAGGCCTGCCCGTAGAACATTGTCTTGATGATCTCCTCGCGATTGACGGCCAGAGACAGGGCCTGCCGTACCCTGACATCAGCAGCCGGCATCTTGCTGGCGGAAGGAAGGGTTGTGCCGTGGAAGAGAATGAAAGATCCGAATACCTGGGTGACAAACGTCCGGTAGTCTGGCGCCGGCAGGGCGCGCGCGGTCTCGATGCCAACTTCGATGACGTCGGCCATCTGCGTCTTCAACATGGCGACGCTTGTCGTCTCCTCGGGCACAAGCATTATCGTGAGGTTCTTGAACGCGGGAGGCTGGCGCCAGTAGGAAGTATTCGCCTCATAGGAGATGTTGTCGCCTGGAGTTCGTTTGACGAACTTGAACGGGCCGGTCCCGACTGGATGCTGCTCGAAGTAGGGAACGCCGTTTTGCTGGAGGTATTTCTTTGGCAGCACGAGGCCCCGGCTCGGCGATATCTCCATGGAGAAAGCAGGGAAATCGAGCTGCGGTCCCTTCGTGTAGACTCTCAGGGTGTACTTGTCGAGTATTGTGGCCCGGTCGAACGCTGTCTTCAGTTCCGAGGTCATGGCATCCTTTGCCGCGTATTGCTCCAGGGAGAAGGCGACGTCCTCGGCGGTCATCTCATCACCGTTGTGGAACTTGATTCCTGGATGGACGGAGTACTCCCACGACAACGCATCCGGCGCCATCACCCACTTGTCGATGACGTTTGGCCCAAGATCATTGCCCTTGAGCGTGAACAGCAGATCGTACATCGGTGCGAGCGTGGTGACGAGGAGTCCCTGTTCTGTCGTGGGCGGGTAGAACTTCTCGCTGCCGAAAGTGGTCATCGCTATCTTCATCTCGCCGTAGGGCTCGGTCTGCTTGGGGGTGGTGCTCGCCGTGGCGCGGGGCGAGGTTGTGGCCGTTGATGTTGTGGCTGTCGTGGCAGGCTTCGCGCATGCCAGTAGTGAAGTGGCAGCAAGCAGGACTGCCACTGCCAGTCCCAGTGCCCTGTTAGCCCATGCCTTTTTCATATGCCCTCCTCGGTGTATTGAGTCTTAGTCTGCGCCGGGAGACCCATGCCTGTCAAGGGGCCCTATCCGTGGGTGCGACTCGACGGGCCGCGATATCCGGCTCCGCCTGCGCGTGTTTCGCACCGGTTGGAATTGACTGCCTGGCGGCGGTAAGAATATCATACCGAATGCGGTTCAGACCAGCCGCCAGTTGAGAGCAAGCGCGAGGAGAAGAAAAGATCGATGACGAACAAGCTCGAAGGAAAAGTGGCGGTAGTGACGGGAGGCGGAGGAGGCATCGGAAGGGGCATATCGCTTTTGGCGGCCAAGGAGGGCGCCAAAGTGGTGGTAGCCGACGTGGGGAAAAGACCCGATGGGACTAAGGCCGCTGACAGCGTGGTCCAGGAGATTGTCAGGGCCGGTGGTTCTGCCGTAGCCTCCTACGGCGATGTCACCACCATGGCCGGGGGCGCCAGCATTATCAAGGCTGCCATCGACAACTGGGGCAGGGTGGACATTCTGGTCTGCTGCGCCGGTACTTCCGAGAGGACTTCGATATTCGATGTAACGGAAGAGCAGTTCGACAGGACCATTGCCGTGCACATAAAGGGACACTTCACAGTCGCCAAGGCCGCTGTGCCCCATATGGCCAAGCAAAGGTTCGGGCGCATCATTACCGTCACCTCGAGAGGTGCCTTCACCAGCATCAGGCCGGCTTACGGCACTGCCAAAGCCGGGGTCATGGGCTTCACTTTTGCTCTGGCTAATGAGCTGGAGCCCTACGGGATCACCGTCAACTCACTCTCTCCAAGTGCTGTCACGCCGCAGTTTACGACCGCCCTGGACAAGCGCAGCGGCAACGATGGAATGCCCAGACTGGGGCTGAGCGGAGACCCGGAGTACAT
>JACPRR010000030.1 GCA_016189825.1 Chloroflexota bacterium | reverse complement strand
TTGTCGACAATGGCGCCGAAATGGTTATGGAACGTGCCATGCAGTATGTCCCCGATATGGCGCAGCCGGAAGCCCTTGGCAAAAGCGCCCTTGCTCAGACGGATCCAGGTAATGTCGCGCTGTCCCTGGTGTTGCAGGCCTTCCGCTCCGTTAAGAAAATGGTGTACCTGCCGTTCGAGCACCGGCTCGAAGTCCTTCTGCATTTTCCGGCCCGCCACCTCCATCATGATTGCGAGCGGTATCTTCTCGCCCTCGCCGTAGCTGTCCAGGTCCTTGCCGATGATGGTCACTTTACCATCTTCGACCTCGGCAGGGTCCTTCATGGTGAGCCACTCGAAGCACATGCCGTTCTTGCCGCCGAACTCGGCGCGCAAGTCTGCCCGGCGGACCACCTCGCCTTCGAACGCCGGGCCGTAAGCCACCGGTATCTTGATGCTTGCCACCTTGATCTTGATGCCGCGTACCTCGATACAACGTTGCACCAGGCGCTCGGCGCGCTCCATGTCATCGCGCCCCGGTATGTCGTCGAACGGCATGCTCACCACGTGCTCATACTGGGTGATGCCCGTGGGCAAGATGTTCGGCACTGCGGTATCCGCGACCGCAGGGAAACCATAGCTGATAGCTCCAGCGCCCGTGGCCCATTTCACGTCGTCCATCTGGCCGAGCGCCAGGGCAAAGGCGAAGCAGCGGAACTTGTTGTAGAGGAGGACCCGGCGAAAATCGCCCGGCGTTACGTTGCCGAAGCTGAAGGTTGCCCTGGAAGCGTACCCCAGGGCGTAGATGGTCGAAATCGTGTCGCTGCCGAAGGGAACGGTGAAGGTCTCGTAGCCCAGTTCAACTCCGGATTCAAGCAATTGATCGACAATGGAGCGGCCCTTCGACGAGCTTGAAAGGAAGACAAGTTGCCCCTTGGACTGGAGCTCGCGGACTATCTTGACCGCCACCTCGTTGTTCTTCGCGGCGCCAAGTACCGCAGCGAACCCGGGCATGCGCCCGTCCACCATCTGGATGCCCCAGGCGCGCATCTGCACGTCGTTGATGGGACCGTTGTATACAAAGCCGTTCTTGCCCTTCTCGGGCTGCTCGCCCCTGGCGAAGCGTATGGCCTCGATTACCTCCTCGGCATAAAGGGTCGCCATGCCGGCGTCGAGGGTTTCGCCCAAGTAGGGAAGCCAGAGGTGCTCGGAGGGCAGCGGAGGGAGCAGGCTCCTGGCATAGTCCAACGGCTTCTTCAGGTCGGAGATTTTCTCCACCTTTTGCCCGGTGAAACCGTACACCACCGGCAACCAGTACGCGGTGCCGCCGCCAGCCTTGTCCATGAATGCTATTTTCGCATCCGGCCCCGGGGCCACCATGGCTGAGGCGAACATCTCCTCCGCCTGTTTCACGACGGAGTGGGCGCCCCTGATAGCTGCGGTCGCGATATACCTCGACATTTAGCGATTATCCTCCTGAGGGCTCTAGTACTTGCGGAAGTCGCCGGTCATTGTGGCGTCGACCGGGTTGGTGGAAGACATCCGCCCGGCCTTGACAAACCCGGGGCTGCTGTTGCCCGCCACCTTCGCGGCAGAGGCCGACTGGCCCAGGATCGCACGCACCTCGCCAGCCTTCGCCTCCTCGGTCTGGACAACGACCAGAACGCCGTTCGCCCCCAAGCCGAACTCGTAGTATTCACCGACCTCCTGGCCAACGCCAAGAGCTTCCTTCAACGTTTCAGAGAACTTGCTCGCCTGCCCGGGAAGCCTGGTCAGAGCCGGTATCAAGCATCCCGCGGCGACCAAATGCTCAGCAACGGTGTGGAATGAGATATTCCCCACCTTGCCGCCAAGCACCTGCCGGGCCATGTCCTCGGTTCGCGCGAGAATACCGATGTCATGGGCCTTGTACCCGGAGGCGACAAGGTGCTCGACGGCCTGTTTCGCATCTGCGGGGTCTCTGTAAAGGCGCGAAACCAGTTTGCTCATTTGTTCGTTCACCTCGATGTCCGGTCTTTGGATCAGTGAAGGCGCGCGGTCAATGCCAAATGGAAAGTTTATCACTCATGGTGAGGCCGGTCAAATACGGAAAGCACCTCACGCAGAGCCAACTCCCGGACTGGATCCCACTTGTGGTTGACACTGGAGCCTGTAGGATAATATGGTAGGAGTGATGCAAAGTCCAGCCGAGGACCTCATAGGCCGTGCCGCCCGGGACCTCCTGGGCGCCAAATACGCCATCGCGCTCACCGGCGCGGGCATCTCCACTGAGTCCGGCATACCGGACTTCCGCGGTCCCTCCGGCGTCTGGACCAGGGACCCCGGCGCGGAAAGCAGGGCTTACCGGAGCTACGATCGTTTCATCGCCGATCCGAAGAAGTGGTGGGAAGAGCGCCTGTCCGCACCGAGCGTGCTCGGCGACTTGAGCAGCGTCGCGCCCAATGAGGGCCATTTCGCCCTGGTCGAACTCGAGGAATTGGGGCTGCTCCAATCCGTACTGACGCAGAATGTCGATGGTCTGCACGAGATCGCCGGCACCAAACACTTGATAGAATACCATGGTAGCTTCCTCAAGCTGCGCTGCGTCGGGTGCGGCGCCCGGTTCGCCAGGGATGACTACGACCTCGAAAAGCTCAAGGAAGAAGGCAAGCTGCCGCCCGCGTGCTCAAGATGCGGCGGCATGATCAAGACCGATGGCGTCATGTTCGGCGAGCCCATACCGGAGGATGTCGCACGCCTTAGCGTCGCCGAGGCGCGCCGCTGCGACCTCATGCTCGTCTGCGGGACGTCCGCCGTCGTCTATCCCTTCGCCGACCTGCCCCGCATCGCGCGATCGCGAGGGAAAAGCGTAACAATCGTAGAAATCAACGCCGAGCCCACTCCCCTCACCAACGAGGGCATCTCAGACTATCTCGTTCAGGGCAAGACTGGCATCATACTGCCCAGGATCGTCGCCGAGGTCAAGAGGCTCAAGACCTGAAAGGAGTGCATTAATGGACACCCTGGCGGAAAGGCGCAAAGAAGCCATGAAGGCCATCATCCTCGAACTCCATCGAGGGCTGCCCGCAGAGCAGGCCAAGGAACGGTTCGAAAAGGAGGTGGGCAACGTAACCCCTTCGGAAATAGCCGGGATCGAGCAAGCGCTCATCAACGAGGGCATGTCCCCCGAGGAGATAAAGAAGTTCTGCAACGTGCACGCGCTCATTTTCCGGTCGGCTCTGCAGAGCGCTGCTTCGGCTGAAACCTTCCCTGCCCACCCTGTCCACCTCTTCAAGATGGAGAACCGGGAGGTGGAAAAGCTGCTCGCCTCGCTTCGCAGCGCCGTCAAGGTGAAAACGGATTTCCCCGGCTTCGAGTCATTCAGAACATCGCTCAAAGACATGCTGTCCAGGCTGAAGGCTGTCGAAACCCACTACGAGCGCAAGGAGCAGCTCCTGTTCCCCTGCCTCGAGCGGAAAGGTTTCATGGGCCCATCGAAGGTGATGTGGGGCAAAGACAACGAGATCAGGGCGCTGTTCAGGTCGGCTCTATCCGGCCTCGATGAGATGGCCGCGCCGGGCGACTTCGATGCCTACGCCTCGCGAGCGCTCGAACCGCTGCTCTCCGAAGTCGAAGGGATGATTTTCAAGGAGGATAACATCCTGTTTCCCACGGCCCTGGAGAAGCTTGGCCCCGACGACTGGGTCGGCATTCTCAGCGAAAGCGACGACATCGGTTACGTTTTCATCGAAGCCCCCCATGAAGCGGACGCGCTCGTCAAGGAGTTTCGCGCGTCGTTACAGGAAGAGCCGGCGTTCAGGGACAATGCCGTTTCATTCCCCACCGGATCCCTTCAGCTTGCACAAATCATGGCGCTGTTGAACACACTCCCCGTCGACCTCACCATAATAGACAAGAACGACGTGGTCCAGTACTTCTCGGCGAACAAGAGCCGGGTATTCACCAGGACAAAGTCCGCCATCGGCAGGAAGGTACAGAACTGCCATCCCCCGCAGAGCCTGCCCCTGGTCGAGCAAATACTGGCCTCGTTCAAAGAGGGCAAGAAAGACTCCTACGATTTCTGGATCGACCACAGGGGCAAAAAGGT
>JACPRR010000277.1 GCA_016189825.1 Chloroflexota bacterium | reverse complement strand
CTACGTCCCCTTGAAAACAGGTTTCCTTTTCTCGGCGAAGGACCTGACACCCTCTTCGAAGTCTTCCGTGGCGTGGCAGGCGTAGCTGCAGTTCATCTCATAGGCCAGGTGGACGGAAAGCGAAGTGTCCAGCCCTGCGTAGGCGAGCCGTTTGGTAAGCTCAATAGCCACCGACGGCCCCTTCGCAATCCGCTCGGCACGCTCCCGGGCCACGTTCATCAGTTCCGCATCGGGCACAACCTGGCTCACCAGGCCCAGGCGCGCCGACTCTGCCGCATTGACTTCGTCGCCGCTCCACATCAGCTCCAGGGCTTTCGACATGCCGATGAGCCGGGGCAGGAAGTAGGTCACGCCCGTGTCCGGAGTCAGCCCGCGCCGCACGAACAGAGAAATAAGCCTGGCGCTTTCCGCCGCTATCCGCATGTCGCAGGCGAGGGCGATTCCCAGCCCCGCGCCGGCGGCGACCCCGTTGACCGCCGCGATAGTGGGCTTATCGAGGCGGCACAGCCGTTGCACGGGCAACGGGGTTGGTCCCAGGAGGCCCTTCCTGCCGTCGCAGGGGCGCACCGGGCCCTTGCGCGTCGAAGCTGTACCCAGGGTCGCCCTGACGTCGGCGCCGGAGCAGAAACCCCTGCCTGCCCCGGTTATGATCATGGCCTTGATGCCGTCGTCCCTGTCAACCTCGTCGATCGCCTGCACCAGGCTGTATCTCATAGCCGGGCTCAGGGCGTTCAGCACATCGGGGCGATCCAGGGTGACGATGGCCACCCCTCCTTCCCGTTCGAGTTTCAAGTCGGCGTAGGAATAAGCCATCCGTTTCCTCCATGTGGTGTTCAGACCTGATTGTATCACAAGGCGGACCCGCAGCAGCGAGTAATTACACGAGGCTCCCGGGAAACGTCCATGATCCCTCTCCGTCCCCCTTTGCGAAAGGAAGAAGACTAGGGATTCACCATTTCGCAATGGGGGAACAAAAGGGAGATTACCCTTCCCAAGGAGTGTTTCATGGGCACGCGAACTATGCCGGATGGTTTGACCATGCCTAGGTGCGGT
Source organism: Chloroflexota bacterium (assembly GCA_016189825.1). Taxonomy (GTDB): domain Bacteria; phylum Chloroflexota; class Dehalococcoidia; order JACPPY01; family JACPPY01; genus JACPRR01. The sequence goes on along the minus strand of JACPRR010000277.1, from coordinate 2,764 downwards.
GATAGAATCTGGCCCGCGCTCAAGCTCACACGGGAGGTTAGGAAATGTCTACAGCGAATATTACCATGGTTGCAGTTGGGGACCTCGGCCCCAACAGGGAGCAGCCTGAAACCATCTTCGCCCTCAATGCGCACCTGCTCCGTGACGCGGACATGGCGTTTGGACAGTTGGAGGGCATTCTTTCCGAAAAGGGGGTCCCCAACTTCGGCCTCGAACACCTGAAGACCGCCAGTCCCAAAAACGTCAAAGCGCTGACGTTCGCCGGATTCGACGTTCTTTCGTTTGGCAGCAACCGCGCCCTCGCATATGGGTACGATGCGTTCTTCGATACCATAAACGTGCTCAGGGAGAACGGCATCCAGGTCATAGGCGCGGGGAAGAATCTTGAAGAGACGAGGCGCGCCGCGTTCGTGGAGAAGAATGGGACCAGAGTTGCCTTCCTCACCTACAACTCGATCATCATGGAGGCGCTGAGGCACCACGCCGCGGGCCCGGAGAAGGCCGGGGTCAACCCTCTGCGCGTCCATACCATGTACGAGCCCCTGGGTTTCCCGGAGCAACCGGGGACGCCGGTGAGGATAATCACGCTTGCCTACCCCGAGGACAAGGAAAGGATGCTGGAGGACGTGCGGGCGGCGAAATCGCAGGCAGACATCGTTGTGGTCAACCACCATGCCGGGCTTGACTATGTGCATGCTACCATCGCTATGTACCAAAAGGAGTTGGCCAAAGCCGCCATCGACGCCGGCGCCGACCTTGTCCTCCAGGAGCATGCCCATAAGCTGAGGGGTGTCGAGGTGTTCAAGGGCAAGGCCATCTGTTATGGCCTGGGCAACTTCGCGCTCGATCCTACGCGAAATGAGGGCAAGCGCCGGACTCCCTGGCCGCTGGACGTTAGGCAGGTGTACGGCCTGGGCGAGGTTGAGCCCGGCTGGCAAACTTACCCCTGGCCCGCTGAATCCCGGAAGACGATGGCTGTCAAATGCACGATCTCCGGCAAGAAGGTGAGCAGGGTGGCGTTGATTCCCTGCTGCATCAACCAGCAGGCGCAGGCGGAGATTGTGACCAGGAAAGACGGCCGCAGCGCCGAGATGTTCGCGTACATCGAAGACCTTTGCCGCAGCCAGGGACTGGACACCAAGTTGAGCTGGGAGGGCGACGAGGTGTTGGTTGGTCTCTGACGCAGGTCGCGCGCTGAGGTGAAGAAGCGGCCGCCGACGGCGGCCTTGTCGCGGTCCTACAGCTTGAAGACCTTGATGGCGTTCTCCCGGACGAATTTGGGCCAAACGTGGTCTCTGAGCGGCAAATCCTTGAGCTCGAGAGCAGCCCGGCGAAAGTCGATTATCGGGTAGCCCGAGGCGAACATGACCTTGTCGGCGCCCCTGGTATTCATGTAGTAGATGATCTCACCGGGGTAGTGTTTCGGGGCGAATGCGGAAGTCATGTAGTACAGGTTCGGCCACTTGAGCATGAGCTTGACGCACATGAATTGCCATGGTTCACCTATGTGGCACATGACCACTCTCAAGTCGGGGAAGAACCAGCAGACCTCGTCCAGGTGAATGGGGTCCTGGAGCCACGCCGGGTCGTGTGGTCCGGGAATCCCGACGTTTATCACCACCGGGATACCCAGTTCGATGCACTTGTAGTAGAGCGGGTAGTACTGTTTGTCGTTGGGTGGCAGGCGAACGCGGCCCGGCATTGGTTCGAAGAACTTCACGCCAAAGTCGCTGACGAGCCTCTGCAGCTTGCGCACCGCGCCCATTCCCTCATGTGGGTTGACTGCCAGATCGGAGCACCAGGCGGAGAACCGGTCGGGGTATTTCTCTACGGCCTTCAGTCCGGAATCCTGCCCGAAGTCGGCACTGTAAGCGCCGACTTCGAGCATCGCCTTTTCGATGCCGACTTCGTCCATGATGGCTACCATCTCGTCGATGGTCGTCCCCTTGAGGAACCTTTCCCGGTAGCCCGGGATCTGGTTCTCTATGTCTCCGTGCCTGTGTCGTGAGCCCTTGCCGGAACCCGGCCCGGGCCGGTTTTCCATTACCAGGGCGTCGATTATCTTGATTCCTTCAGGCATGCCCACTTGTTCAAAGCCTCTTTCGCATCCGGGCGCGGAATCTAGAGTGGTTTGCAGCCTGCGGCGTTCTCGCCGGCGATCCGCCCGAAGGCGATGCATTCGGCCAGGTTGCCGCCGCTCCCCGGGTAAACCATTCCGTAGACTGAGCCCAACTCACCCGCGGCGAAGAGCCTGGGTATCGGGTCCCCGTCCGCCCGGATGACCTCCGCCCTCGCGGTTCGCCGTGGCCCGCCCATGGTGTTGAGGCCACCGGGCCAGAGCTCAACGGCATAGTATGGCGGGTTAACCAGCGGCAGCAACGTGCTCGGCGCCCGGCCGAATTCCCCGTCCTCCCCGTTCCCGCAGGCCGCGTTGTACTTCCGGACGGTGTCTGCCAGCGCGCCGGGGTCAACGCCTATCTTCCCGGCAAGGTCCCGGACTGTATCGCCCTGCTTGATCCATCCCCGGTCTATCTCTACGCGGTTGTCTGCGCTCCAATCGTAGATGTTCTCCGGTTTTGGCTTTGGAGTCTTCATTGGCGCGGTCAGGGCGCCGCTGTCCAGCCTTTTCTGGTCGAAGACCCAGTAGCTCGGCACTCGCGGGTACAGCAGCTTCTTGCTATCGAACACTGCCATGTCATAGAGGAATTCATGGTTCCTGATGTTCTCGTCCGCATAGCGCCTGCCGTAGCGGTCTGTTATCAGG
>JACPRR010000265.1 GCA_016189825.1 Chloroflexota bacterium | reverse complement strand
AGCCCTTGCTGTGCCAGTGGCTGGGCTGCGTGCACGGCTCCCTTACCACGAATCCCCTGACCTGGATACGGTCCGACTCGACATCCTCGTGGCTCACCCCGTAGTTTCCGATCAAGGGATAGGTCGGCACCAGTATTTGGCCGCCGTAGGATGGGTCGGTGAGCATTTCCTGGTATCCGGTCATGCTGGTGTTAAAGACCACCTCGCCATACGACGTAGCGTCTGCCCCGAAGGACTCCCCTTCGTAGACGGCGCCGTCGGCGAGAGCGAGTATTGCCTTCCTGGTCATGGGCGGCTCCTTGCCTGCAGTGCGGGGTCCTGGTATACGATCACACCTCCAACGATGGTTGCCATCACCTTGCCTCGCAGATTCGAGCCGATAAAGGGGTTGTTCTTGCCCCTGGAAGCCAGGTCTTCTTCCTTGACCAGCCATTCCGCTTCCGGATCGAAGACAGTCACGTCGGCGCCTGACCCCGGGGATAGAGTGCCCAGCCCGCCGCACGAGGTACTGAGTATCTTGCCCGGTTCGAAGGTCAGTTTGGACACGATCAGCGGCAGGTCCACTTCCCCCCGTTGCACCAGACCCAGCAGCGAGCCAAGCGAGGTATCGAAAACGCTGGCGCCGAAGGCGGCCAGTCCGAACTCGCAGGCCTTGTCCATCCAGGTGTGGGGGGCGTGGTCAGTGGCGATGGCATCGATTGTCCCGTCCTTGAGGCCCTGCACCAGCGCCTTTCTGTCCTCCTCGGTGCGCAGCGGCGGACTGACCTTGGCAAAAGTATCGTAGGCGTCGGGTGGCAGGGGGGACGGTCCGAGGTCGACAGTTGCACCGGGGCCCCATCTCGAACCCATCACGCGTTCTTCGGTGAGGGTAAGGTGATGGGGAGTTACCTCCGCGGTCACCCTGACGCCTTTTTCCCTGGCCCTGCGGATAAGCTCTACCGAGCCCGCAGTGCTCACGTGGGCCACATGCAACCACGCGCCGGTCAGCGCGGCGAGCGACAGGTCGCGAGCAACAACGATCTCCTCGGCAGCAGCAGGTATGCCCCGCAGGCCGAGCCGGGTCGCCACCCTGCCCTCGTTGACCATGCCGTCTGCGGAGAGGGCTTTGTCCTCGCAATGTTCGATGACCGGGAGGCCGAAGCTCCGGCTGTATTCGAGTGCGTATCTCATCAGACGTGAGCCAGGCACTGACTCGCCATCGTCGCTGAAACCGGCCACGCCGGCTCGGGCCATCTCGCCCATCTCGGCGAGCTCCAGACCCTTGCGGCCTTTAGTGATGCAACCGATAGGGATGACGCGTACCACACCATCCGCGGCGCAACGCGCCTTGATGAAATCCACGCCGGCCCTGGTGTCCAGCGGTGGGTTGGTGTTTGGCATGCAGCAGATGGTGGTGTAACCGCCTTTCGCCGCCGCCCTGGCGCCGCTGGATATCGTCTCCTTGTCCTCGAAGCCGGGTTCGCGAAGATGACAGTGGAGGTCGACGAACCCGGGAGTCACCACGAGCCCCCTCGCGTCGATGGTGCGCAGGTCTTTGTTGCCCTTGAGAGGGGCCTCGCCTACGCGGCAGATCTTTCCAGCCTCGATAAGCACGTCTCTCACATGATCAGATTCCGTCGCCGGGTCAATGACGCGCCCGCCGGTGATCAGGATGGAGCCCCCTTTCATCGCCGTCCTCCCATCACCAGGAAGAGCAGCGCCATCCTCACCGCAACTCCTACGCTCACCTGCTCATCAATGGCCGACCGGTCGCCGTAGGCAACGCCGGGGGCGATCTCCACCCCTTCGTTTACCGGGCCGGGATGAAGCACAATAGCCTCTTTCCGGGCCAGGCCGAGACGCTGTTCGTTGAGCTGGTAGAGCTGGACGTATTCGCGTATGCTGGGAAGCAACCCGGACTGCTGTCTTTCCCGCTGCAGCCGGAGCGGCATCACGACGTCAGCGGAATCAAGGGCGCGTTCGATGTCCGTCTGCACCTCCACCGGAGGCAACTGGTCGCCGGGCGCCGGCGCTTCCCGGCGTGACACCTGAGGCAGCAGGGTCGGCGGCCCGCACAATACTACGCTGGCCCCCATGGTCGTGAGACCCCAGATATTCGACCGAGCCACGCGGCTGTGCAGGATGTCTCCCAGTATCACCACTCGCAGACCCTCCACACTGCCGAACCGGCGCCGGAGCGTATAGAGGTCGAGCAGCGCCTGGCTGGGATGGGCGTGCCAGCCGTCGCCGGCGTTGATGACGCTCGCCTTCACATGGCGGGCGGCAACGTATGGCGCCCCCGATTCTTTGTGCCGTATGATGATGGCGTCGGCGCCGAGTGCCTGCAGCGTGCGCAGGGTGTCGACCAGTGATTCCCCCTTCTCGACGCTGCTGCCCGCGGAGGCGAAGCTCACCACGTCCGCGCTCAGGTTCTTGGCCGCCATCTCAAACGAGGCTTTCGTCCTGGTGCTCGCCTCGTAGAAAGCGGTGACCACGGTCTTCCCGCGGAGAGTGGGGACCCGCCTCACCTCACGGGACAGCACCTCCATCATCGCGTCAGTGGTCTGGATAACGATTTCTATTTCGGCGCGGGAAATATCGTCAAGGTCGAGTATGTGACGATGCCGCCACGCCGGGACCTGCATCTGCATCTGCTCGACAGCCTGGGCCCTCGTCATGTTCTCGCCCCTGGATTGAGCCATCTTTCCCTTCCTCCTGACCTCGCTCAGAAGGTCTTCCTATGCGACTAGCTGAGTAGACACACTTCGTCGCGTCCGTCAAGCTCTTTCACGCGCACCTGTATTTCTTCCTGGCGCGAAGTTGGTATGTTCTTGCCTGTGTAGTCGGCGCGGACGGGGAGTTCTCGGTGGCCGCGGTCGATCAGGACGGCGAGTTGCAGCTTCTCCGGCCGTCCGAGGTCAAACAAGGCGTCCATGGCAGCCCGTATGCTGCGCCCGGTGTACAGGACGTCATCCACCAGCACCACCGACTGCCCGGCTATGTCT
>JACPRR010000275.1 GCA_016189825.1 Chloroflexota bacterium | reverse complement strand
GGGTTCAACTCCGGGTACTTGAACCATGGGATCCACGGCAACATGCGCTGGGACCAGGGCGAATTCGTCTTTTTCAGCCAGCGCGCCAAGAAAGGGGCGAAAGGGTTCTTTACAGAGCGGGACGAACGGACCCGGGGCATCTGGGACAACGATGCCCGTTTCCCTCAGGTCAGGACGCGCGAACAGAGGGATGGCGGTTAGCCACGCAGAACCGATATTGCCCGGTCCTGTGCCGCTGGAGAGTGCCCGGCGGGAACTGGCCTGACTATCCCGGCCGAGGGGTTATTACGGCCAGGACGACCGCCCTTTCGCCACCCGCTTCGACGCCATGCGGGACCAGTGAAGGACAAACGACCAGCGACTTGGCTTCCAGGGAAACGCGCTGCTCGCCGATCTGGACCGTCGGCTTGCCCTCGACTGCGTAGAAGACGACCTCCGAGGTGCTTTCGTGCGGCGACAGCGCCTGTCCGGGCTCGAAACAAAACAGCACCACGCGGCTCTTTTCAGAATCATGGAGCAACTGTGAAACGTGCCTGACCGGGTCGAACTTCTCGGCCCGGGGGATAGAGATCGGTTGCGTCGTGCTCGTGGGGATCATGGGCGCACCTCCAGTCCTACTGCCGCGTTGAGCGACTTGACCAGTGCATCGACGTCGACGCCATCGCGCGTCGCCGTCTTCTCGATGCTCTGGCCTCCGCCGCAGCAAGAGTCGACACGGAATTCATTGAACACGGAGATCGTCTCCGGGAAGCGTTTGATGACATCGTTTATCACGTCTTCCCTGGTTATCGGCGCTCTGTCCCTCATTGTGAAGGTCTCCTCATGGCTACTCCAGCCGGTTCAGCTCATCCACGATCACATCGGGTTCCATGTTGTGCATCATCGCCCCGAAGGAGATTGTCTCCATGCTCATGCCGGGGCAGGTGAAGCAGCCGCCACCGAAGTGCTTCTGTATCACTGCTTCAGCGCCGGGGTGCGCCTTGATCGCGTCCCCGATTATCATCTCTTTGTTGAAACGCGTCGTCGTTTCGGCCATCTCTATCTCCATTCTAACCCGGTTATTTCCTGGCCGGTGGGACCGGCGCCGGCGACAGCAGGGTGCGGGACATGTTGTAGATGAACAAGTATACAGACAGCACAAGCACCGCGCCGAAAGTGACCTGCAAGTAGCTCACATCCTTGAGCACCTCGTACGCGATCAGGGTATTGACCAGGGAAAGGCCGAGAAGTCCCGCGTTGGCCATCCAGAATTGAAACCAGGCGAGTCGCTCTGAGCGCAGGGGACGCCCCCGGAACCGGGGCAGTATGTGGTAACCGATGCCGAAGATGAGGAATGTGACGAAGCCGACCAGGTTGAGGTGCACGTGGACCGAACGCAGTTTCAGCATGTCCGGCTCGACATAGAACAGGATACCCAGGGTAACGCCGATGACCAGGTACGCCATCCCGGCGAAGACAAATCCCAGAGTCGTCTTGCTCACGCCCGTCCCTCCTTCTGCTTAGTGCGGCCCGTGGATCAACATCGGCAGGCACCTGGTGCAGCAATATACATCCTTTTCGTTCTGAACGCCCTTGAGCAGGACCCTGCCTTCGCTGGTGCTCTTGCAAACGATGCAGCGCTTCACTTCCTGGGCCGGTTGTTCCTTTTCCATTTTCCTCCTAACTGTCCTCCCCGGCGCCGTCACCCATCACGATTTCGAAGGGGCAACGTATCGCCGATGAGGGGCAAAATGCCTCGCAATCAGCGCAGTAATCACAGTTCTCCGGCAGGACGATTACCGCCTTCCCCGCTATGAGTGCGACGGCATGACCAGGGCACAAACGCACACAGTCGCCGCAGCCTTCACACTTCCCATCATCTACTTCCGGCAATGCCAGTTCCATTAACTATTCCCTCCCGGGTCGTTTACCCACACACTGATGTTAGAGCACCGGACAGCTTGAGGAACACGACTTTTGTCTGAACGGCGCTACACCATGTCTCGGAGCTTCTTGGCGTTGACCACTACAATCTTCTGCCGCTGCATCTTTATGGCGCCTTCCCTTTCGAGGAGGCGAAGAGCGCGGCCGATCACGTCCCTGACGGTGCCCACCATTGCTGCCATCTCTTCCTGCGTTAGCCGCTGTGCCGGGGTCCCACCATCGGCGGCAGCAGCCTCGAGCAGCACCTTGGCGAGCCGGCTCAACACGCTGCGGAATGAGAGGTCGCTGATGAGAGTAGTCATCCGGCGCAGCCGGGCCGCAAAGAGCCTGACAATAGCAGCGGCGGGAGGGCACGCGTCAACCAGGGAGAGGATAGCGTCCCTGGGTATGATGACGACTGTGGACAGCTCCAGCGCCGCGGCGCTCGCCGGGTTGGGGCCGCCATCGAAAACCGGGATGTCGTTGAACGTGTCCCCGGGCCTGGCCACCAGCAACACCTGCTCGCGGCCCTCGGGGGAGCTCTTGAACACGCGGACGAGACCGGATTTCAAAGCGTAGAGGCCGGCGCAAGGTTCCCCCTCGAGGAAGAGTATCTCACCTCGCTCGAAGGAGCGTTCCAGGGCAACCCGCTCGACGCGCTGCATGTCGGCATCGCTCAACGCGGAGAAGTAAGGCAGCGGCCGCAGAAAATCCGTTTGCGCGGGCACCTTCGGTCGTCTTCCTTTCGTGTAGAAGTTACGCGGTCCGCTGAACTCCCGGGCGCAGACAGAATATTAACACAGGCGTGCCGTTCGTGTGAACGCCGCCGGACCGTAGTTGCCAGGTGGCCCCGTCTACCCGCGCAACAGCCGCAACGCGTTGGCCATCACGATCAAGGCGCTCCCCTCGTTGAGCACCACGCCGGGAACCAGGTTTATCTTGCCTGCCAGGGCGAGCCCGACCACAAGCGCGACGATCGCCAGAGATGCGACCATGTTCTGCCGTATGTTTCTTATTGCCCTGCGGCTAAGCTTGAAGGCTTCCGGCACCTTGCACAGGTCGTCCGCCATCAGCGCCAGGTCTCCCGTTTCCAGCGCGACGTCAGTGCCGGCGGCGCCCATGGCGATGCCAACGTCGGCGACAAGCATTGCCGGGGCATCGTTGACGCCATCGCCTACCATTGCCACCCTGCCGTACTTGGCTTTCAGCTCCTCGACTGCCTTGACCTTGTCCTCGGGCAGCAACTGGGCGCGATATTCGTCGACGCCCACTTGCTGCGCGATGTTCCTCGCCGTCCCCTCGTTGTCACCGGTGAGCATCACTATCCTCTTGATGCCCTGGCGGCGCAACGCCTCGATGGTGGCTTTTGCTTCCTTGCGGAGTTGGTCGGCAACGGCGAGGACGCCGATGACTTCCGTCTCGGTGGTTACCAGATCGATGCTCTTGCCCTCCTGCTCGAGACGCGCCAACTCCTTTTCCGCCTTGTCCGTGGGTATGTTCAGTTGCTCGCAGAGCTTCTTGTTGCAGACGTAGAACGTCCTCCCGCCTACGGTGCCCCTGGCGCCGAATCCCGGCAATGCCTCGAACTCGTGGGCGGGCGAGACCTCCAGCCCGTTCTCCCTCGCCTTGCGCATTATCGCCTCGGCGAGCGGGTGCTCGGAGCGGGCCTCCACGGCAGCCGCCAGCGAAAGCAGGTCCGGCGTGGAGCCCTTCCCATCCGTGAACGGTATTACGTCGGTCACTGTTGGTCGCCCAATGGTCAGCGTGCCCGTCTTGTCGAAGACCACCACGTCAACGGTGCCCGCCGATTGCAGGTCGGCGCCGCCTTTTATCAGGATGCCCTTACGCGCGCCGTTGCTGATCGAGGCCAGCACCGCCATGGGTACGGACAGCGCCAGGCCGCAGGAACAGGAAACCACAAGTACGACCAGGGCCCGGTAGAACCAGCGGTCGAATGGCTGGCCGAACCCGCCCAACGCTGGTGGCACAGTCGCCACCAGGATGGCAAGCACGAAGATAAACGGCGTGTATATCCTGCCGAATCGCTCGCTGAAACGCTGATAGCTGGACTTCTTGGCCTCGGCCCGCTCCACCGAATGGACGATCCTGGAAAGCGTGGTATCCTGGAATGCCTTGCTCACCTTCACTTCCAATACTCCGCGCTGGTTCACCGAGGCAGCGAACACGGGGTCGCCGGGCTTCTTGGCCACCGGTATCGATTCGCCGGTTATCGCCGCCTGGTCTACCGACGACGATCCGGCGACCACCGTGCCATCGAGGGGCACCCGCTCGCCCGGCCTTACGATCACGATGTCGTCAGCCTTGACTTCTTCCACCGGCACGGCCGCCTCGGCGCCGTCCCGCTTCACCAGGGCCTCCCTTGGCACAAGCTCCATGAGCTGCCGGAGCGAGGAGCGGGCGCGGTCGACGGCGTACGTCTCCAGGACCGCTCCCCAGGTGTAGGCGAATACCAGCAGCGCCGCCTCTTCCCAAAACTGCAGCGCGATGGCGCCGGCTGTGGCCACCACAAGCAGGGTGTAGATGTTCAAGGTCCTGGTGCGGGCGCCGGCTATGGCCATTCTGGCCGGGAAATAGCCGCCGACGAGTATGGCGGCGATGTAGATTAGCCGCGAGTAGCCCGGCGACAGGCCCAGCCGCTCGGAAACGAACGCCACAAGAATGAGGGCGCCGCTGAGAAAGATGAGCCTCACCCGGGCGTCCTGCCACCATGGCTTCGCCCTGGATTTCGGCCGTTCCAAGCGCGCCTTCATGCC
>JACPRR010000268.1 GCA_016189825.1 Chloroflexota bacterium | reverse complement strand
TGGCTGAGACTTTGATTCCTCTCCAGCTTACCGATCTGTTCGTCAAGTTCTGCGTTCCTCACCCGGGCCTCGGCGATCCTTTGATTGAGGACATCTGACTTCTGCGCCGGCCCGGCAAGGTCGACACCGAATCCCAGATAGACCTCGAGGAATTGTGCTACCCGCATCCAAGAAGCGGCGTCCTGCATTCCGCTGAGATAGAATGGTACGCTTGCCCACACGCTCGCCGCCGGGATGGCCCGCCTCTGCGCCAGCCACAACAGGTAGGAGTTCATTGATGGCCGCTGGCCCAATTGAGTCTCATGGTCGGCGCCAGCGGCGTCGTATTTGGCGAGAATCCTGGACATCTGAGGCGAGTTGCTGACGGTGAAGATCTGCCGCGGGGTGGTGTGGGCCGTTGCGCTGCCGACCCCACCCACGGTCAATATCTGCTTGACGTGGCATCGCTGGACTGCTGTGTCGAGCAAGGTGTTCAAGAAGGAATACCACTCCCAGGCCGGGGGATCGCTGATGAAAAGGACCAGGCCCCTGGCGGGGCATTGATGGAACTTGCTGTCGGGGAGTCGTGCGACATCATCCTCAATGGTGACGCCGTTAAGCGGAAAGTGCGCCAATGGCTCGATTTCCGCGAGAAGACTGCAGCTATTCTGCTGCATATACAGGTCGACGACGCCAGGGCCCAGCCAACCCGCGTCCTCTCTCCAGGCCACAAGCAGAGTGGCGTCGGTCAATACCGAATCTGCGTGGAAGGTGACCGCGTCGGCTGTCAGATCAATCCCCCTTTGGCTCTTTCTTGAACAGTTTGTCGATGTCTTCCAGAATGCGCTTCTTGTCTTCGTCAGTTATGGGTCCCGTTGGTTTCCTTTCCGCAGGCAGCAGGGCGCCGGGCGGTGGCTTCAGCTTGTCGAGCTGTTCTCTAATTTGGGAGGGCAGGCTGTCGTAGAAAGACTGGATCTGTTGGTCAGTGCGCTCGATCAGCGGGTCCATTTGCGAGGTGTCGGCCTTAAGCCCGAGTGCCTTGCCGAGCACGTCAACAATCGCCTTTGATGCTTTTGGATAAGGGATGGGAAATCCTTGCAAGTACACCGGAATCTCGCCCATCAGACATATGCCGTCCAACGCTCGCCTCCGCGCCACCCCCAGAAGCAGTCCGTTTAGTCCAGTGATGGTGCCAAACCCCGCCCTGCTCTCGAGGTCCGACATCAGGATGGCGTTCTCATAGCTCCTTGCCTGCTGCACCAGATCCTTGCTGTTGGGGACGGCCCACACCCTGGAGGATTGGGTGTGATGGATAGGAGCGACAGCGGCGCCAGAGGTGTACACGAAGCAACACCCGAACCTGACCGCCGCATCGAGGACCAGACTAGCCATCTGGAACGCCCTGGACCCTTCTGCGTAGCGCCTTCCGGCCTCGGCAGGCTGCTCTTCTCCTATGAAGATAATGAGGTCTCTTCCAGCCCCATGGCTGAAGTAGAACTTGCTCGCAGGGAACTGGAGCTCCTTCAGTTCGCCGCCCCTGACGAAGGCGCGTTTCGGATAGAAGAAGTCGAAGGGCTCGATCTCGGCGAATTCTTCAGCGCCAACCATCCGCCTGAGGGCGCCCGCGGCGATAACCCCGATATCGCCGATGCCAGGCCAGCACGCTATCAGCGCCGGGTTGTCCAGTTTGGGTTCGCTGTGGAAGACGACAGCCATATGTCTATTACAATAGTATCACCCTGTGCAAGCGCCCATCGCACCGCGCGCGAACCCGGGTGGCATTCGGGGAAGCGCCGCGTGGGGTACGCACGGGGAGCAGACGCCCTTACGGCTTCTTCTTCAAGCCCTCATTGATCGACTCGAGGTCCGCCTGTGCCCTGCGCTGCGCCTTGAAGATGCGGTAGATGTAAGCGAAGAGTATCACCAGGATTGCCAGGTAGGCGGCGAACAGAAAGACCAGGTTTTCTTCCATTGAATCCTCCATCAAGCGCCGGGGCGCGTCTTAGTCCTCACTTTGGCCCTGGGTCAGACGCACGACCTCGTCCTGGGTCGATTTGAGGTTAGTGCGTAGCCTCATGAGAAGTATGAAGAAGACGGTAAAAGCGGCGAGGCAGAACAAGAAGGTGAACAGCATGCTCGGGGCCAGTTTTCCGGAGACTCCGATTATGGGTTCGGGGTGCTGCGTTTTCCACCATCGGATCGCCATGAACACGATGAACGAGTCTAGCGTGGCGATAATGCTGATCACCGCGCCGAAATTCCTCGCCTGGGATGGCGGCGCATACGTCCTTACCAGGAAATACCCGATATAGATAAACCACAGCACCAGCGCAGTGGTCAATCGCGGGTCCCAGTCCCACCAATGCCGGTTACCGGAGGGGTCGATCCAGGCGGCGCCGGCCCAGATCACCCCTGTCACCAGGCCGATTGTAACGAAGACAGTCCCTATTTCCGCGGCACAGAAAGCCCGGTTGTCCCACTTGTCGTTACCGGTGGCCAGGTAGTATATGCTGCTCACAAAGGTGACCAGGTAGGCGAGGAAAGCGACCCACCACAGGGGAACGTGGAAGTAGAATATGCGCTGGGCGATACCCTCCAGCGATTC
>JACPRR010000267.1 GCA_016189825.1 Chloroflexota bacterium | reverse complement strand
TTACTCCCCTGTTGTCGGTCACGCCCGTGCTAAATGGGATTGCTTCGCCCGAGGCGGGCCTCGCAAAGACGAATGTTTGTCCGGACTTGCATGCGCGAGCATGATCCAGCAACGCGTCATTCAAAGCCACATTGAGCTTACCATAATATTCACGGATTACGGCGAACGCCGCACCCTTGACAGCCGGCCCCTGTGTCGCCATATGGCGAAAAACACTATAATATTATGCTGATAACGTTTTGTTAACTGTAGGCACGCCTGGTCGATGGGACTGATCAACAAGTTGAGCCTGGGAGCTAAGATAGGGATTGCCGTGGCCTGCGTGCTCGTGGCCGGGGTTGCCGTCGAGGGCTACTTCAGTGTGCGCGCGGTCATGCAGAGTACAGAGGTGATGCTGGAACAAAGGAAGAGCATGGCCGGTCTCATCGCAGACTACGAAGAGCAGATGTTGCAGCGTGCCCTCTCCGTGCTTGGAGCAGCGGGCGACAATCTCGCCCTTTCTGCTCGGGATGCGGATCCCGGCAACATTGGGGCTCAACTGGAGAAAGACCTGAGGCTGCTCGGCATGTATGCCGAGGACATCATGCTCGTGGAGGCGTCTGGCAGAGCCTCATGGGCATTGCATGGGAACCTCGGGTTGAGAAGCAATGACATGTTTGGCTACACCGCAGTGGAGAGGGCGGTAGCGGCAGGCGAGCCCACGGTTTCTGGCGCGGTACGCGAGCCGGGAATGCAGAGGCCGGTAGTTCTGCTTGCGACCCCTTTGAGGAGAGGTGGCGGAGGCGCGCTGGTGGCGGCCATTGACGTGGGACAGTCTGGACTGGGTGGCTTCGTCCAGTCGGTGAAGCTAGGGCAAACCGGATATGTCGAGGTGGTCGACCAGGCCGGCGTCGTGCTCGTGAGGACACGGCCAGGACGCCCGCCTTCCCCATTCGAAATGAGCGATCATCCTGGCCGCTTCGCTCAGCTCATCGCGGGAAAGCAGCCTGTTTCCCGCACCTGCCATACCTGCCATGAAGGTGGAGGAAGGAGCGGCCAGGACGTGCTGGCGTTTTATCCGCTAGCGCAAACACCGTGGGGCGTAGTGGTGCGTCAATCAGAGTCTGAAGCACTCGCGCCTGTGCGTGACCTCAAGAGCAGGTCCGCACAGGCGGGGGCGATACTGCTTGCCCTCGCCATTGGGATGACCTGGGTTACCACGCGCGACATTGTCGGCCGGGTGAGGCAACTCCGCGATGCATCTAGGCGGATGGCAAACGGTGACCTGGCTTCTCCGATACGCGTTTTGGGAGGCGACGAGATCGCCGCGCTCGCCGGAACGTTCGACGATACGCGGGTGCGGCTACAGGAATCATACGTTGAGCTATCGAGGAAGACACATGAAGTGGAGGAGGCGAAGGCGAGGTCTGAGGCCGATCGCCTGAAGTCTGAGTTCATTTCGGCCATGTCACACGAGTTGCGGACGCCTTTGACTTCCATAAAAGGGTATACCACTTCGCTGCTGCGCAACGATGTGAATTGGGATTCAGCGACGACACGTGAGTTCCTGGGCACCATCGATCAGAAGGCGGACGAGTTGCAGGACCTTATCGAGAAACTCCTGCAAACTACCAAGATCGAAGGCGGGGCAATAAGGTTGGATAAGGAACCGGTGGTGCTCTCCAGGCTCGCCCAGCGAGTGATAAAGGACAATGCGTTCCGCAGCCCAAGACACCAGTTGTCCGCGGATTTTCCGTTCGACATACCGGTGATTGAGGCGGATGTCCGCTATCTTGAGCAGGTATTTCATAACCTTGTGGAGAACGCGATCAAGTACTCGCCGAACGGCGGGCGCATTGCCGTTTCGGCACGGGCGCAGGGCAGGGAAGTTATCGTGAGCGTTCAGGATGAGGGTATTGGGATAGCGCCGGAGAACCTGCCAAAGGTCTTTGACCGCTTCTACCGGGTTGATAATGCGATGAGCCGCCGGGTGGGTGGCACGGGCCTGGGGTTGTCCATTGCGAAGGGCTTTGTTGAAGCCCACGGTGGCAAGATATGGGTGGAGAGCATCGTCGGCAAGGGCAGCATATTCTATTTTTCGCTGCCCGTGCCGGCCGAGGATATCGGGGAGGAGACAACCGGAACTTCAGGATAACAAAGGAAGCCAGAGAGGAAATGTCCAAGAAAACGACAGTACTGGTGGTTGACGATGACGTTCGCCTGTTGCGTTTTGTGAGGGCGAACCTGGAATCTGTAGGCTACAAGGTATTGCTGGCCGAAGACGCTGAATCTGCCATGGGTACGGTCGAAAAGGAAATGCCCGACCTCATCATACTCGACATCATGCTGCCGGGAATCGCTGGTTTCGAGTTGGCGCGGCGGATCCGTGAGTTTTCCGCGGTCCCTATCTTGATGCTCACGGCGAAATCCGAGGAATCAGACGTGGTCACAGGTCTTCGAGTCGGGGCGGATGACTACATGACCAAGCCCTTCGGGGTTCAGGAGCTCATGGCAAGAGTGGAGGCCATCCTGCGCCGCTCAGGAAGCTCTGAAAGCCCAAGCGTGGTTGGTCAGGATGGGGTGAAAGTAGGGGATTTGAGCATCGATTTTCTTAGACGCCGCGTCACGGTGGGCGACACCGAGGTCGAGTTGACGCTGACGGAGTACAAGTTGCTGTCTGAACTGGCGTCCAATGCCGGCAAGGTGATGTTGCACGGTGAGCTTCTCTCGAAGGTGTGGGGACCGGAGTACCGGAACGAGTGGGAGTACCTCAGGGCCTACATCCGCAGGTTGCGCCGGAAACTCGAAAAGGACCCGGCACACCCCCGGTATATCCTTTCTAGACCGGGGTTCGGGTACGTTCTGGCCAGGCCGCCGAGCGGAGCGTAACGGCGTGGTTGGGAATAGGGCGGGATGACTTCGGGCTCTGGAAAATTGGACATCGGGCGCATGTGGCGGCGGCTGAGCCTCGCCAAGAAGATCGTTGTGCTGGCATTCGCCGGCTCAGCGGTGGTGGTGGCCAGTTTTGCCCTCCTGGCGATGTGGAGCTTGCAGCAAAGTACGGACCGGAGCCTGCAGGAAAGGCTTGTCCTGGCCACGGCCGCCGCTGAATCAGTGGACCAGTACAACAGGATTGTATTTCGGCCACTGGTCCAGGTGGCAGACGCTGCGGCGCTAGCGCTGGAGAACGGAGACACCAGTGCCGCGAATGAGGCGCTCAGAACGGGACCCATGGTTCCCGGGTTCCTGTTTCGGAACCTGGTTATCGCTAATGCGGCCGGAGAAATAGTAGCCGTGCGCTCTGGCGATGCCCCGTCCATCGGTTCTTCCGTCGGCGACTTCGACGGCGCGAAGGCGCCCTTCAAGGATAGGTCGGAAACACACATCTCCGGCATCGTTCGTTCATCCATCGATGGCGCGCCATCCGTCGTCTATGCTGTTCCCGTCGTTGACCCTGCCGGGAGGGTGATCGGAGTTCTTGCGGGTGAGATGAAATTGGGTGACTCCGGCATCGGCGGTTTCATCAGCAAGATAACGTTGGGACAGACAGGATACGCTCAGGTCGTAGATGGCGATGGCGATCTCATAGCCAGCACGCGACCACTGCAGGTGTCCGGAAATGTGGACCATGGAGACCGTTTCGTTTCGCTGATCCGGGGGAAGCAGGCTGTCGTCAGGACATGCCATAGTTGTCATGAGCCGGCCACGGGGGCGGCGACGAGGCGAAAAGACATCCTGGCGTTTGCGCCTCTCCAGACGGCGTCTTGGGGAGTCGCAGTGCGGCAGTCGGAAGAAGAAGCCCTGGCACAGACCAGAAGGCTGCAGGAACTTATGCTGGTTGTCGGGGTCGTCGCATTCGGCGTCGCTTTCCCGGGGACAATCGCCATTGCCAGCCGGGCGGTGCGACCGGTGTTGTCTCTGAGGGATGCCTCGAAGCGAATCGCCGCTGGTGACCTGGCGACGGCAATTCCGCCCATGGGCGAAGACGAGATCGGTACGCTGGCCCAGAACCTGGAGTACATGAGGGTGAGCCTCCGGGAGTCTCACCAGGAGGTGGAACGCAGGCGCCGGGAGGCGGAATCACTATACGACATCGGGCTTGAGATATCCGCCTTGCTGGATACCGACAAGATACTCGGGTCGGTCGTGTCAGAGGCGCGCGCTCTGCTCGGGGCTGACCTTTCCATACTGATGATCAGGGACGATCATGGTAAGCTGTACGTTAAGGCGACAAATGGGAATCTCGGTGAAGAACTGAAGAAGGTCTCATTGGCGCCGGGCCAGGGTTTTGCCGGGGCGGTGGTTGAGCGCGGCTACCCGCTGTCCACGGATGACTATATGAACGACCCCACATTCGTGCATGAAAGGACCGCCGACGCGGTGGTTAGCGAAGAAGGTCTTCGCTCGCTACTCGGTGTGCCGCTCAAGATCGGTTCGGAGGTGCTTGGCTCGCTCATCGTGGGCCGGCGGGAAGTCAGGGCGTTTTCGAAGCAGGAGACTGCGCTCCTGGGGCGGTTGGGTAACCAGGCTTCGATAGCCATTGGGAACGCGAACCTGTTCGAGGAAGTGAGGCGCAAAGAAGAATTGCGAGGGCAGCTCCTGGAGAAGGCCATTTCGGCGCAGGAAGAGGAAAGGAAGAGGATTGCTCGGGAGTTGCACGATGAGCCGGCCCAGATCTTCAGCGCGCTCGTGATGCAGCTTGAGGCCATGGCCAACGAATTGCCCCAATCGGAGGCCCCGGTAAAGTTGAGGTTGCAGCGATTGCAGTCGCTTGCGGCTCATGCCCTGGAGACCGTACGCAAGATGATGTCAGACCTGAGGCCGACTGCGCTTGATGACCTTGGGTTGATACCTGCGATCCGCCAGTATGCGGAGGGCAGGCTGGGCGAGATCGAGGTCAAGGTTAACGTCCGAGCATCTAACATGGGCGCGCGTCTGCCCCCACAGATGGAGACGGTCATCTTCAGGGTGCTACAGGAGGCTGTTAACAATGTCTATAAGCACGCCGGCGCGAAAAGCGTTACCATTGAGCTCAGAAGGGACAAGAGTGCTGTCAGGGCGACCGTGCGCGATGACGGGAGGGGATTCAGGGTAGATGATAGCGAGAAGCCTGGCCCGAAGGGCGGGTTGGGTCTGCTTGGCATCAAGGAGAGAGTCGGGCTCATTGGGGGCAGACTGACGATCCGGTCGCGACCGGGACGAGGGACAGAGTTGAAAATCGAGATTCCCATGGCTGAAGGAGGAAAGGACTGACACTTAACGGAAAGATCAAGGTACTGGTGGCCGATGACCACGCCATCGTGAGAGAGGGCATTTGCCTGGTGTTGCGAGGCTATAGCGATATCGAAGTGATCGGTGAAGCCGCAGACGGGGCGCAGGCGATTGAGCAGGTCGAAAAGCTGAAGCCGGACGTAGTGCTCATGGACATATCGATGCCGGTCATGGGAGGGCTGGACGCTATCCAGGCTATCAAGCAGAAATTCCCTGAAGTGCAAGTGCTTGCGCTTACCGTGCACGAGAGCCCGGAGTATCTGCGCCGAGTCCTGGCGCTGGGAGCGGCAGGCTACTTGCTGAAGGGCACAACGTCGTCCGAACTGGTGTCGGCGGTGCGCGCTGTGCATGCCCATGGCATGTATCTGGACCCGAAGGTAACGCGGAAGCTCGTCGACGAGTTCGTTCCCAAAGAAGGCGGAGCCGAAGGCGCCAAGGGTGCGTACGGCGATCTTTCGAAGCGGGAGCGGGAAGTGCTGCGCTACATCGCCGAGGGACAGACCAATCAGGAGATCGGCCGCATCCTGTACCTCAGCCCAAATACAGTGCAGACCTACCGTTCCAGGATCATGGAGAAGCTGGGGTTGCACGGCAGGGCCGAGCTGATCAAGTACGCACTTCGCGCCGGGTTTCTCGACAAAGAGTAGTTTGTCAAAGCAAGTACCAGGGAGTGCACGGGTGCGTCTTCGGCCCCTGCTTTAACGTGGTATTCACAAATATGCCGCCACACTTCACACTACATTCACGCGCCTGACGCTAATGTTGTCAATAATACCATTAGCGGAGGCAAGGAGTGGTTGCTGCACTTTCCATACTGGTACTGCTCGCATTTGTAGCATTGGGCGTTTACCTGGGCCTCCGCATGGGAATCGGCGAACAGAGAAAGCGATAGCGATAGCAAGCCCCCCGCTTTCCGCCCTGACTGCACCGGATCGGCGCTTCTCCCGCCTCTTTATTGGTTGTTTCCCCTTGGTGTGCTGTCCCGGCAACGGCTTCACAATATCCGGCGTTCCGGCCCTTCGGCGCCACGGTCCCTGAAACGGTTCCTGAGGCCCTCGAAGGAGTCGAAGGGCGTGGCGCTCAGGGTAAACTG
>JACPRR010000262.1 GCA_016189825.1 Chloroflexota bacterium | reverse complement strand
TTTGTGGAGCCAGCGGTCGGAATCGAACCGACGGCCGGTTGTTTACGAAACAACTGCTCTACCGCTGAGCTACGCTGGCCCGTGGCGACCTATTGTAGCGCAACCAGGTATTTTCGTGCCAACGTTCACGCCGGAAGCCTGGCGAAACGGTAGCCGATCCCTCTCTCCGTGAGTATGTAGACAGGGCTGCTCGGGTCTTTTTCGACTTTCTGCCTCAAGCGTCGCACGTACACCTTCAGCGATATGAGGTCGCCGCTGTTTTCGCTACCCCATACTTTGGAAATGAGCGCACCGTGCGACATGACCCTCCCCGCGTTGCGCACCAAATGTGCCAGGAGGTTATATTCTATCGGAGTCAGTTTCACGGGTTTCCCATAGGCGAGTACCTCCCGGCTTGCGAAGTCCATCGACAGGTCTCCGCAGACGATAGAGGCGTGGACCGTGGGGGCCGACGGCACCTCGGAACGCCTGAGGATGGCCCTGATGCGCGCCATGAGTTCCAGCGTGCCAAAGGGCTTAGTAATGTAGTCGTCGGCGCCCATTTCGAGGGCTTTGACCTTGTCCATCTCTTCGCTTCTGACGGTGAGCATAAGCACGGGGACGTCGGAAATGCTTCTTATGCGTCGCAAGGCCTCGTATCCGTCAATGCCGGGCATCGCGATGTCGAGCACAACTACGTCAGGAGACTCACGGTTGAACATGGTGACTCCAGTCTCCCCGTCCTGCGCGGTGATGACTTCCCAGTTCTGCCATTGCAGGTTAAAGGCCAGCGACAGCGCCTCAACTATTTCTGGTTCGTCGTCAATGATTAGTACCTTCATGTGATTCCTCCGTTGCCAGGGGCATTGTGAAGCTGAACTCGCTCCCATTTCCCGGGCTGCTCTTAACTGTTATTCGCCCGCCATGGAGCTCGACGAGGGCCTTGGCTATCGACAGCCCCAATCCCATGCCGCCCTTCACCCGCATCTTTGGAGAACGGTAGAAGCGTTCGAATATTTTCGCCTGCTCGTCCTCCGGTATGCCAACGCCTGTGTCGCGCACTGCAATCGAGGCGTAGACCCGGTCCGCTTTCAGCGCTATTGAGACCGCGCCGCCCGGCGGGGTGAAGTTTATGGCGTTCGCGAGCAGGTTGATCAAGACCTGCACCAGCCGTCCGCGGTCTGCGCTGACCAGGAGCCCGTCCGGCCCCGGCGAGGTCAGAGTCAATCGTTTCGCTTCAGCCATGGGCCGTACTGTCTCGACACTCTCGCGTATCGCCTCGCTTAGCAGAACGGGCTCCACATTCAGCTTCATGGCCCCTGTCTGCAAGCGCGAGATATCCAGGATTTCCCCGACGAGCTTGTTCAGCCGCTCGGAGTTCCTCCGGATGTTCTGGAGCAGCTTGGTCCTTGGGTCGTTGTCCTTCCCTCCGCCGGCGGCGAGCAGCGAATCGGCCGAAATCATGATCGAGGTCAGGGGGGTACGCAGCTCATGAGAGATGCTTGAAAGAAACTCTGTCTTGGCCCTGTCCATTTCGCGCAGGCTCTTGGCCTGTCCGGCCTCGCCAGTGAGCCGGTGATGCTCAATCATTGTCGCCGCCATTGCCGCGAAGGCCGAGATAAACTGGACCTCTTCCGCGGGGAAGGCAGCGTGCTCGCTGAAGCTGCCCAAGATAAGTGTCCCGATAGTCGCCCCCTTTATCTCGAGGGGTACGCCCACGAGGCTGAGGTATGGCCTGCCACGCCTGGCATCGAGCAAGGCGCGCCGGTTCTCTGCGCTTACTGTCCCGAACATGAAGTCCACTTCTGTCTCGGTGTCGCGAATGATCGGCCGGCCGGTCGAATAGACCGAGCCAACAACACCCTCGTTTGGCGCCAATCTGACTCGTGATAGCGAGTCCCACCGGTAGCCAACCGCCGCTTGCGGGATGAGGTATCCTGAACCGGCATCGTGCAGGAACAGGACGCCGCTGTCCGCCTCTTCGACGGTATCCACAGCGGTGGCGATTATGCGGTCGAGCAACTCCGCCAGCCCGAGCGTAGAAGTCAGCGTTTGCGAAGCCCTGACCAGGGCTGCCAGCTCGTGCGTCCTGCGCTCGATCCTCTGTTGAAGCTCTCTCCGGGATAGCTTCAATCTGCGCCGCATCTCCTCGAGACCCTGGCTCAGCTCGCTGATCTCGTCAGAGCCCATACGGGGGATCAGTGAGTCAAGGTCCCCTTGAGCGATCATGCGAGACGAATCCTTCAGTGATTGAAGCGGCCTGAGCAGCCTGCGGAGCACAATCCATGAAACTGGCAGCGCTGCCGCAAACAGGACAACGGCAGCCAGAGCCATCCGCCGCTGCAACTCGCGAAGCGGCGCCATCAACTCATCTTCCGACTGCGCGATCATTACCCCCCAGCGGAAAGGAGAATCCAGCGGTGCGAAGACCATGAGGTCGTTAGTCCTGGTAACCTCTCCGGCGAGCGTTTCGTGACAGCCGTGGCAAGTGCCGCTTGCCGTGCTCTGCGAGGCTATCAATGTTTCGAAGCGGCGGCTATGCACACCGGTGTTGAACGGCGCCAGAGGTTTCGTGCTGGCGAGCACGGCGCCGGCGCTGTCGACGACCACTGCATACCCCGTGCCTCCCGTGCCCACCGGCCCCAGGGAGTCCGCGATGTTAGTACGCGCCAGGTCGACGACTGCTATCGCCATCATCCTCCCTGTCACACCTGGGGCATCGATCTGTACGACAAGGTAGACGACTGGCCTGCTCCCTGTGACGTCCTGAAGGACGTCACTCACCACAGAAGTCGCCGAGTACATGGCTTTGCGGATGGGGGCGATGGATGATATGTCTGCACCATCGAGCGCCGGGTTGTCAGGGGCGGTCAGCAATACCTTGCCCCGGGCATCAGTGAGCAGCACGTACGCCGGTCTGATGGGCAGGGTGTGGAGGGTGGTGGCAAGGAATTCCGCGCTAGACTGGCTTGTCTGTCCAGTGGCAGCGGGCGCTGCGCTCGGGCCCTGCGCTAGCTGCTTGAGCGATTGCTGCAGGGTGTTACCGAGGTGCGCCGCAGCCATTTGCGTCAACACAACTCGCTCCTGAAGGGTGCGCTCGGTGTTCTGCCGGACAGTCATGGTCGACAGGAAGCTGAACACCCCTGTTGTGATGACGATGCCGAGGGTGATTCCTACGAAAAGCCTGAACTGGAGAGAGGGCTTCCACATGCCAGGGTCAGGTTCGAGTATAGCATCCGCCCGGGCAGGTTACAAATTCGTGAACCCGGCATGATACGCGTAACCTGGTATGTCCTTATGGGTACAGGGGAAGCATGTCGATGCCCGTCGACTCGGGAATGCCGAGCATGAGATTCATGTTCTGGACAGCCTGGCCTGCGGCCCCTTTTACCAGATTGTCCAGGCAGCTCAAGACTACGAGCGTCCCGGTCCTCGTGTCGACCGTGGGGTAAATGAGGCACAGATTGCTGCCCAGCGTATGCTTGGTTTGTGGCGGGCGGTCCACGATTTTCACAAAGGGCTCGTCCCGGTAGAAGTCGGCGTACAACGCCTTGACCTCCGTTTCTGTCTTGCCCGGCTTGAGCGTCGCGTAGCACGAGCTCAACATTCCCCTGGTCATAGGGATGAGATGTGGCACGAAAGTGAGCGAGACAGGTCGCTTCGCGCTCACGCCGTTTAGCTCCTGAAGGATTTCCGGCAGATGGCGATGTCCCCTGAGGGAATATGCCCCCAGATTCTCATTGACTTCCGAGAAGTGGCTTTCAAGTTTCAGGGTCCGGCCAGCTCCGGAGACACCGGACTTGCTGTCGACGACGATGTGACCTTCGATGAGCCCGTTCTTCAAGGCCGGGGCCAGTCCCAGGATGGTGCACGTCGGGTAGCACCCGGGGTTGGCGACAAGGCGCGCGGCCTGTATCTCTTGCCTGTGGAGTTCCGGCAGTCCGTAAGCGGCGGCGGACAGCGCCTCTGGGTCGGGGTGGGCATGCTCGTACCAACGCTGGTATTCAGTGGCGTCCTTCAGCCGGAAGTCTGCACTGGTGTCTATGACGCGGACCCCCTTTTTGAGCAACGGCAGGACGGCCGCAGCGCTTGCCCGGTGGGGAAGAGCGCTGAACGCAAGGTCTACGTCGCCAAGCTCATGTTGGATTATCAGGTCCACTGGTGCGAGATGAGGGAAGACGCTGCCGACATTCTTGCCGGCCTCGCTCCGACCGGTGGCAGAGACGATTTCCACTGCGGGGTGGCGCAGCAGGATTCGCGCCAGCTCGGCGCCGACATATCCGGTGACGTTCACGATTCCGACCCTGGTTTTCGCCATCTCAGTTTCTCCCAAGCAAGACTCTTGAGGGCAGCAGAATAGCATTGAAGCAGGAAACTCTATGGACATGCAAATCGATTTGATATAAAATCTCCGCTGCGATTTTGGGGAGCGTGCTATGATAAGCTGGGCAACAGGTGATCGCAGGTTTTGTCCGTGCTCCCAGCGTGGTCACGGCCAGTAACTAGTCGGCAAAGGAGGGAAGGTGATTGAATGCTCTAGGGTATCATCTGCTCTTGGAGATGAAAGACTGTAACCGGGAGCTGTTAAACGATCCGGGCAGGTTAGAGCGCCTGCTCGTCGATGCAGCGAACCAGGCCGGCGCCACGGTAGTCCAGAAAGCCTTCCATCACTTCAATCCCCACGGCGTAAGCGGAGTGGTCATAATCGCCGAGTCCCACCTGTTCATCCACACCTGGCCCGAACACGGCTATGCCGCTGTGGACATCTTCACCTGTGGCGACACTGTGAGGGCCGACAAGGCAGCCGAATGGCTGGCTGACAAGATGGGGACGACGAACTTCTCGATGATTGAGCTTCGCAGGGGAGTGCTTCCCGGCGTTCCGGCGACGCGGTGAGGAAGTAGACCGTAATCTGTGCACTGTATGACTAGCGAATCCGAAGACGACCCAGGCAACAGCACGGCTGCGAACTTCTCCGCAGAGTGGTTCAAGGACCCGCTTGGCGCCGACCTGGTGCAATATCACCGGGTCAGGCAGCGGCTCTTCTCAGGGAAGTCCCGTTTCCAGACCGTTGATATCATCGAAACCGGGGGCTTCGGGCGCTGTCTGGTGCTCGATGGACGCATACAGTCATGCGAGGGTGACGAGTTCGTCTACCACGAATCCCTGGTCCACCCAGTGATGACCACCCACCCACACCCGGCGAAGGTGCTGATCGCGGGTGGTGGTGAAGGGGCGACCTCACGACATGTGCTTATGCATCCCTCGGTTGACAGGCTGGTCATGGTAGATATCGACGAAGAGGTCATCCAGGTTAGCCGCAAGCACCTCCCGGAGTTCAGC